>CAYNYM010000117.1:0-8440 GCA_964401325.1 uncultured Desulfobacteraceae bacterium
CTTCGGCGTTTCAAAACTTTAATGCCACCATTGGAACTCATGCGGGTCCTGAAACCATGAGTTCGTGCTCTTTTCAAATTACTCGGCTGATATGTTCTTTTCATAGCCTATAACACCCTTTGTTAGAATGGATTCAAGTTAAACTTCCTTTTAACCAGAATACTGTTCCATTGTCAAGATTATTATTATACGAGACTAGCCTTCTTCGTTAGTGATCTGGGACTATTTTCAAATGATTTGGCCATTGATCTGGGCACGGCAAACACCTGTGTCTACGTCAAAGGGAAGGGTATCGTTTTGAGCGAACCCTCTGTGGTGGCGGTAAGAAAAAACGGTAGGGGCGCGAGCAAAGTGCTGGCCGTAGGCAAAGAGGCCAAAATGATGTTGGGTCGTACGCCGGGTAATATCGTTGCCATACGCCCTATGAAGGATGGGGTTATTGCAGATTTTGAGATCACCGAGGCCATGCTGCGACATTTTATCAGGAAAGTCCATAATCGAAACAAAATGGTTCGTCCCCGGATCATTATCTGTGTTCCTTCAGGAATTACCCAGGTGGAGAAGAGGGCTGTCCGGGAGTCCGCGGAATCGGCGGGAGCCCGGGAAGTATACCTTATCGAAGAACCCATGGCTGCGGCCATAGGTGCCGGACTTCCCATCACGGAGCCAACCGCGAATATGGTTGTTGACATTGGCGGCGGCACCACTGAAGTCGCCGTGATCTCCCTGGCCGGGATCGTTTACAGCAAATCCGTCCGGATTGCCGGGGACAAGATGGACGACGCCATCCTTCAGCACATCAAGAGGAAGTATAATCTCCTGATAGGTCATGGTACGGCCGAGATTATCAAGACCACAATCGGAAACGCTTATCCGGGCGATCAGGTGGAAACCATAGAGGTCAAAGGGCGAGACCTGGTTACCGGCATTCCCAAGATATTGACCATTGACTCGGACGAAGTCAGAAAGTCGATCTCTGAACAGGTGGAAACCATCGTGGAGACCGTTCGGATTGCCCTGGAACAGACCCCCCCGGAACTGGCCGCCGACATCGTAGACAGGGGAATCGTTTTGACAGGTGGGGGCTCACTTCTGAAGAATTTGGATATCCTTCTGAGGGAAGAGACGAAACTCCCCATTATCATTACCGAGGACCCGCTTTCAGCCGTGGTCCTAGGTTCCGGAAGGGCCTTGGATAACATCTCGATACTGCGGGAGGTGACGATTAAATAGGGCTATGTGGTTTTTCAACTTGAGGGGAGTAGGCGGTTGGTGTTTGATTCCATTGACCGAAAATATACAGAAATGTCGGATAGTTGCAAACCTAATGACATCCTCTGCATCCTGTGGAAGAAATAAGAACGGCGCCAGGTTTAATCATTGCCAAATCTAAGATCAACCAGAACATTTTGGATATGGATCGTTTTGGTTATATTTGCCCTATTTCTCCTTTCTTCAAATCTGGGTAAAAGACGGTCCTGGAATCCTGCCGAAAAGGTTATCATTGAGATTACCGCTCCCCTTCAACGGTTTGTAACCCATTCCATTCGTTTTACCGAGGGCCTGTGGTTGAAATACTTTGCGCATGTCAACCTCCACAGTGACAATGATCGCCTAAAGAAAGAAATACATGTCCTCAAGATGGAAAACTACCGATGCCGGGAATTGCTCTCCACGAATAGACGCCTCCGGGAACTCCTGAATTTCGCGGAAATCTTCAACTGGCCCGGTTCCGCCGCCCAGGTTATTGGGAGGGACCCCTCGGGTTGGTTCAAGTCAATCATTATCGATAAAGGGGAAAAGTCGGGCCTGAAAGTCAATATGCCCGTGGTCGATGCCCGTGGAGTCGTCGGCCGTCTGGTCTCCGCATCTCCCAATTATGCCAAGGTTTTGTTGATCATTGATCAAAACAGCGCCGTGGATTGCATCGTTCAGCGGTCAAGGGAAAAAGGTATACTCAAAGGGGTTTCGGAGAAAATCTGCGAACTTGAATACGTGGTCAAAACGGGAGATGTTGTTGTCGGGGATACGGTGATCACATCCGGCATGGGGCGTGTTTTTCCCAAGGGCCTTCCCGTGGGGGAGGTGGTGGAGGTCAACAGTGCTCCGGGTGAACTGTTCCTAAACATCAAGGTAAGGCCTATGGTCGATTTTTCTAAACTGGAGGAAGTCCTGATCGTGCTCAAGGAGGATCCGCTATTAAGCAGCCGGAAAGAAAAGGATTAAGTCTCTATCTCCTGGTGTGGATCGTGGGCCTTGCAATCATTTTGGTCAGGGGGAACGTGGCCAACCAGATCAAGGTCGTGCCCTTTGAGGTGGACTTGGTGGCGATCATGACGGCCTATCTCCTGGTGTCCCACGGCCAGGTCTGGTCGGGCCTCTTTGCCTTCGGCCAGGGATTGTTGCTGGATTGTTACTCGGCAGGGCTTGTGGGGCTCTTTACACTTTTGTATCTCACGGCCTTCCTGTCAATGAGTATCGGATCGCGCGTCTTTGATCCCAATTCACCGAGAAGTACGATCCTTCTCATAACGATCGCAGTGTTGATCAAAGGGGTTCTTTTTGCGTTTCTTCTGAACGCCTTTTCTCTGGAGAGCGGTTTTCAGCATTCCTCCCTGGTTTCCATCGCCCTTTCGGCGATTGTTTCAGGCCTATTGGCACCCTTTGTCTTCCACCTCTTCAACCACATGGACCGACGGTTCGGAAGGACATCAAAAAATGAAGGCTGATGAGGGCGCAGGGAGGCGACGGTAAAGGAGTTTTTCCTTGAGGAGTTCCGGTTTCGATCCACATTCTATTGAAATCATCAACAGGCGCCTCAAACTTGTGGTCCTCATTGTCGTGGCCGTCTTTGTCGGGTTGGTCCTGCGGCTCTGGTATCTCCAACTGATCAAGGGGCCGGAATACAGGGTGAAATCAGAAAATAACCGCATTCATCTTCAGGACATCCCCCCCTTTCGAGGGATGATTTTTGACCGGCACGATGAACTGCTGGTGGACAACCGTCCCTCCTTTGACATGTACATCATTCCCGAGGATATCCAGGACCGCCGGCACCTATTTGATCGTCTGGACAGACTGATTGCCCTGGCTCCCGACCTTGTCGTGAACAGACTGAAGGAAGCCTCCAGACGGCACCCCTTTAAGCCGATTCTTATCAAGAAAGGCCTGACCCGGGAGGAACTGGCACTGATAGAGACCAATTTTTACAATCTTCCCGGTGTCATGATCCAGGTAAAACCACAGCGCAATTATATTTTCGGGGACTTCGCATCCCATGTCATCGGCTATCTGGGAGAAATCGATGAGGCTCAATTGGCGAGCGGAAAATTCATCGAAAACAAAACGGGGGATCTCATCGGTAAATACGGTGTTGAAATGAGGTGGCAAAACGACCTCAACGGCATCAGGGGCGGAGAGCAGGTCGAGGTGGACGCGGCAGGGCGAAAGCTGCGGGTCATTTCCCGAAAACCGCCGATCCCGGGGGCAAGCATTGGTCTTACCATCGACAGGGAACTCCAATTCGCTGCGGAAAAGGGGCTACAGGGCCGAAAAGGAGCCATTGTGGCCCTGGACCCAAGAAGTGGGGAGATACTTGCGATGGCCAGCAGTCCGGCCTTTGACCCTAACCTGTTTATCGGCCGCATTGACAGGGGGGAGTGGGAGCAAATCGTGTCCAGCAAGGACTCCCCGCTTCAAAACAGAACGATTGCAGGCCAGTATCCTCCGGGTTCCGTCTTTAAAATCGTGGTAGCCCTTGCGGGATTGGAGGAAGAATTGATCGCTCCCGAGGAGGAGCTTTTCTGTAGCGGAAGTTACACCATGGGGCGGCGTACCTATCGTTGCTGGCGGAGGGGGGGGCATGGTAATGTGGCCCTTCACAGGGCCCTGGTCGAATCCTGCGATGTCTATTTTTACAAGCTGGGCATGCGACTCGGAGTCGACAAGATCGCGGAATATGCCAGAATGTGCGGGCTCGGCAGGGAACCGGAATTTGATCTCGGCAGGGATAGGGGAGGGCTCATTCCCACGAAGCAATGGAAGCTGAAACGATGGGGCGTGCCCTGGCAGGCTGGTGAGACCATTTCCACGTCCATAGGGCAGAGTTTCGTTCTGGTGACGCCCTTGCAGGTTGCCCTCATGATTTCCGCCGTCTTCAACGGCGGGGACCTCTATCAGCCTAAGGTCATCAAATGGGTCAGAAAAAACGGGGAGCAGGTCCATGAATTTACCCCGACCGTGAGAAGGCATATCAAGGTCAAACCGGAAAATCTGGAACTGATCAAAGAGGCACTTGCCGGGGTCGTCAATGAACCAAGGGGCACGGGTCGAGTCGCCAAACTAGAAGGAATCGTCGTGGCCGGGAAGACGGGAACGGCGCAGGTCGTCACACTGGAAAAGGAAAGAATCGCCAAGGCCGGAGGTGAGCTCCCTGCTAAATTCAAAGATCACGCCTGGTTTGTGGCTATCGCGCCCAAAGACAACCCCCGGTTGGCTGTGGCCGTGCTCATCGAACATGGCGGACATGGCGGGAGCGCCGCGGCGCCTATAGCCGGGGAACTGCTTCGCACCTATCTGGAAAGGGCACAACCGTTCGTCGTCTCTGCCCACGAAGAAGGCTCAAGATGAGTCGGGTGGGAGCCGGAAGTAGTTCTGCTCAAGGGGAACTTGATAAAATTGTCTCCCCATGCAAAGGGTACCGGCTTCATCATAACATAGAAAATCGGGTCCTCTCGCCGCCCAAGGGGGCGGGGATCTTTGATGGGCTCAGATTCATTACAGGACAAATGTCGGTTTGCGCTTGGAGACAAAGACCGCAAGATGTTTGATAGAAGACTGATACAAAATTTCGATTGGATCCTGTTTCTTCTGCTGGTCCTCATCGCTATCATGAGCATACTCAACATGTACAGTGCTACCTATGCGACGCGGGAGGCAGGGGGAGGGCAGATCCTCTTAAAACAGGTCTACTGGTTTATCATAGGCTTTGCCGTTCTGCTCGGCATGACAACCTTTGATTATCACATTCTGGAGCGCCTGGCGTATCCCATCTATCTTCTTTCCTTGGCCTTGCTGATCCTTGTCTTCATTATCGGCGAAATCCGTTCAGGGTCCCAGCGTTGGCTCAGTTTCGGCGGCATCGCTTTCCAGCCTTCCGAGTTGGCAAAGATTGCCATTGTCATAACCCTTGCCAAATTTTTTACCGAACACGGACAAATGGACGGTTACCGTTTGAGGGATTTATGGCGGCCTTTTCTTTTTGTTGCGCTTCCCAGCGCCCTGATCCTCAAAGAGCCAGATTTGGGTACGGCGCTCACTCTGGTAATCGTCGCCTTTTCGATTATCTTGTTTGCCAAGATCAACTGGCGGTCTTTCTTGATCCTGTTTATGTCGGCTATACTGGCCGCCCCCTTCATCTGGTTTAACCTCAAGGAATACCAGCAAAGGCGTATCCTGACCTTTCTCAGCCCGGAAATGGATCCCCTGGGGGCAGGGTACCATATTAACCAGTCCAAGATCGCCATCGGCTCGGGTCTTTTCTGGGGAAAGGGTTATCTGAAAGGAACCCAGACCAGGCTGCACTTTCTCCCGGAACAACATACCGATTTCGCTTTCTCTGTCCTTGCCGAGGAATGGGGGTTCATCGGTTCAGTCGCCTTGCTGTTGCTCTATTTTTTGCTCATGCTTTGGGGGATCAATATCGCAAAAAACTCCAAGGACAAATTCGGGGCCGTTATTGCTGTGGGGCTTGTGGCTATCATCTTCTGGCAGCTCGTGATTAACGTGAGTATGACAACCGGGTTGCTCCCTGTGGTGGGTATCCCTCTGGTCATGTTCAGCTATGGTGGTTCTTCAATCGTTTCAACCATGGCCGGACTGGGACTACTTATGAATATCAGTATGCGGCGTTTCATGTTTCAATAATTTTTCTTGCATATGTAAAAGCAGTATGGTAAAAATCTATCGTTTTTCATAAAAAAAGCATGGATCATGAAGAAAAGAGATGAAATTAATGCCTTTTTGGGCAAAAATACGGAATTTGAAGGAAAGCTGACCTTCTCCGGAGCGGTTCGCATTGATGGAAAGTTCAATGGGGAAATATTTACGGAAGGCACCCTCATTGTCGGAGAAACGGCCGTGATCGAATCCAATGTCCATGTCTCCCATGTGCTGATCAGCGGTGAAATCCGAGGCAATATCATTGCGGAAAAGCGCATAGAAATACACGCACCGGGAAAGGTATTCGGCAATATCCAGGCACCCGTTATCGTCATTGATGAGGGGGTCATTTTTGAAGGGAATTGCCGCATGAAGAAATCCGAAGTGGCTGAAGATAAAAGGTTGACCGCGGTTAACTAGCGCTCATTCGGAAACGGATGATTTGGAGTGAGCGAAATCGGTGATCGATTTTAATGAAAAATATTTAAAATCAATGAATTAGAGAATAAACCGATGATGAACGGCCGAGTGTTCCATCCGGAAAGCCAGCGTTGCCGGACGGATAAAAACGGGAATATACCCTCCCGAAAAGCGCGGCTGATAATAAAAAGGCGCCTACAAGAGCCCATTATTCCTAATAAAACCCATCTTCGCTATCCAGGATTGCAAATGACTGCTTTTTCCCACTTGATTTTCCTTTGATTTTCTGGCAGATTTTGCCCGTGTCATGTTCCGGTTATGCTTATAGCTCGAAGTTACCATTTCGGCGGTTTTAAAAAAACAAATTGAACAGTTCCAAAGAGGTGTCTTGCAGCAGGATGCCTCAGGATGCGATGATTCACTGTGGAATCAGGCTGCAGATAGAGCAGAGCTCGTTTTCCCGGCCGAAATCCGGACCATGGGAATTCCCCGTTCCGGGAAACGACCGAAACCCATCCTTTCGTAAAATGCTGACCCATGAATAGAAGGATGAAGGTATCATGTTAAAGGTCGACTATACACTTTTCATTCAGATCGCCAATTTTCTCTTCCTTGTATTTGTTCTGAACATCCTCCTATACAGACCGATACGCCATATGCTCCGCCAGCGGAAGGAGCAGATAGGGTCTTTTGTGGAATCAAGAGACGACTTTATTGAAAAGTCCGGCTGGCATGAAAAAGAACTGGAAGAGAATGTGGTGGAGGCAAGAAAGGAAGGCTTCAGGACAAAAGATGATCTGAAAAAGGAAGCCTTGGATGTTGAAAAAGGCATGCTGCAGGAGGCTTCCGCTTCGGCGGGTGTTACCATCGACAAGGCTAAAGAGAAAATCGAACACAGCTTGTCGGATGTCCGTCGGTCCCTGGAAGGCGAATTGGCCCAGTTCTCCAGAGAACTGGCGGAAAAGGGTATGGGAAGGAGCATCTGATGGCGCGGCTGGAAAATGCTTTACGGCGGTGCTCTTCCATTCCAGGCCTGTCTCTTGTTTTTTGCCTGCTTTTGGCCGGTACGGCCATGGCAGCCGGTGGACAGGATGGTGGTGGGGGGGCCAGTGCTCTCATCGATTTGGGTAAAAGGCTGCTCAATTTTGCCCTGCTGGTGATCATTCTCGGCTGGGTCATCAAAAAGAGCGGCATCAGGGGTTTTTTTTCGACACGCACAGAGGAAATAGGCCAAAAACTGGAGGACCTCAAAAGGGAAAAAGAGGAGGCTGAGAATCGATATCGGGATACAGAGAAGAGACTCAGAGAATTTGAAGCGAGCCGTAAGGATATTGTTGAACAGTATACGGCCGAGGGCATGGCCGAAAAAGAGCGGATCGTAGCCGATGCCCGGGAAAGAGTCAAGGGTATCATTGCCCAGGCCGAGTTGACCATTCAGCAGGAAATACACTCGGCCAAGGATCGATTGAAGCAAGAAGTTGTTAATCTTGCAGCGCAAAAAGCGCAAGAGATTATAACAAAAAAACTGACTGATAAGGATCAGGACCATTTGGTCAATGATTTTATAGAAAGGGTGGGGAAGCTACATTGATCAGATCAAAGGTTGCCAAGAGATATGCCAAGGCCTTGATGAGCCTGGGCTACGAGGACGGTCACTTTCAGGAATATGGCAGAGACCTGAAGGATTTTTCTGAATTTTGCAGAGATAGCTCTGAATTTCAAAGGGTTATATCTAGCCGGGTTTTCTCGGTCGAAGATCGAAGGGGGATCCTTGAAGTTGTACTGGAGAAGAGCGGTTTCACAGGTACGGTCAAGAATTTTCTAAATCTTCTCCTGGACAAAAACAGGATTGGTGCGGTGGAAGATATCACGGACTATTATGATCGCCTAACGGACCAGATGTCCAATATCGCCCGCGCCGAAATTTTCACCCCGAGACCGATCAAGAAAGAGGCGATGAGCAAGCTGGAACGGGTGCTGGGCGATATGACCTCAAAGACGGTTAAGATACAGGTGAGGGAAGACCAGAGCCTGATTGGAGGCATTATCGTAAAGATTGGTGATTTGGTTTTGGACGGGA
>CAYNYM010000118.1:0-2563 GCA_964401325.1 uncultured Desulfobacteraceae bacterium
TTCCATGCTGAAATCGGGCTGGCCGTGCCAGTGGACGGTCCTCTCCTACCTTCCGATCTTCGAGGCCCGTTACAGTTTTGGCTGGCTCGAGATCTGTCGATGGCTCTCCTCGACCTTTCCCCGTGCCTTCGCCTTTACGGCCTTTGTGATTCCAGGGGATCAGCCCAGACCCTTTTCTTTTCATATCTACGATGATGAGCTCATTCATATGGGCCTCAGGTCCTTCTCACCCCAACGAATGGCCCCCACCATGAATTCGGCTATCATGTTTCGAAACGGTCGCATCGCTTCCCGCTTCAAAGAGGAATTTATGGAAAACTGGCGCAGAATCGGCCCTTTTGACGATGAGCAATATGAGACCTTTGATGCTCAGTTTGCGTGTCTGAGCAACAGGGACAAGGAGGATATCAGAAACGCCGTTAAGGAACTTCAGGCGGAGTAACTCTATCAATGACTCAAGAGAACTTTATATTTGAGTATCAGAGGACGCATCGTTTTTTTGCCCAGATCGCCGATGGCACGGAGGAATTTGGGGCGGAGGAGCTCTCCGAACTGGGGGCGAAAGATATCCACACCTCTTACAGGGGGATCTATTTTGGGGCCGATAAAACCACCCTCTATCGAATTAATTATTGCTCACGATTGATCGCCAGGGTGCTGGCTCCGTTGCACGCCTTCCAGTGTCACAGCGACCGGTATCTATACCGCAGGGCCGGTCAGATCCATTGGCCGGACCTGTTAAAACCCCATCAGTCCTTTGCCGTTTCCTCCAATGACTCCAACAGCAAGATCAAAAACTCCCAATATGCCGGCCTCCGTTTAAAAGACGCCATCGTAGATCAATTCAGTGACGCGGGTCTAAAAAGGCCTAATATCGACAGGCTCCACGGCATATCTTTATTTTGGAAAAAGGGATATGATAGGTCATATCGGACTGAAACCACCCATGAAGAAGCCCCTTTCCAGCGGCGGACTGGGCGGGAGATTGACCCGGTTTGAAATGTATTGACATCTTATCGTGTCCGAAGGATAAGCATTCGCAAGAAAATAAAACCATCTTCGGCAGGCCTGCCGTCGCAAATACGGATATCATGATACACATAAGAAACTTCAGCATTATCGCCCACATCGACCATGGCAAATCCACCCTGGCCGACAGGCTCATTCAACATGCCGGCCTGGTCACTGATCGCGAATTCCGCAATCAAATCCTGGATACCATGGATCTTGAACGGGAAAGAGGGATTACCATCAAGAGTCAGACCATCACCCTCCCCTATGAAGACAAGGATGGGACATCCTTTGCCCTCAACCTTATCGACACACCGGGGCATGTCGATTTTTCCTATGAGGTCAGTCGAGCCCTGGCCTCCTGCGAAGGGGTGCTGCTTCTGGTAGATGCCTCCCAAGGGGTTCAGGCCCAGACCCTGGCCAATCTCTATATGGCCATGGAACACGACCTGGAAATCATCCCGGTGATCAACAAAATAGATCTCCCGTCCGCCGACATTGACCGGACACGAGAGCAAATCGAGTCGGAACTGGGCTTGGACGGCGAAGGGGCTATTCTCTGCTCCGCCAAGGACGGGATCGGCATCGTGGATGTGCTCGAGGCCGTTGCGCGGCATATCCCGCCTCCAAGGGGTCTCATAGACGCCCCGCTGAGTGCCCTTATCTTCGATGCCCACTACGATCCCTTTCGGGGGACCATTATCAGTTGCCGGTTGTTTGAAGGGACCCTTCGCCCGGGAGACACCATCAGGTTCATGTCCAATGGGGCTGTTTACAAGGTGGAGGAGGTAGGCGTCTTTCGGCTGAAAAGAGAGCCCCGTCCCATGCTCTCCGCCGGAGAGGTCGGTTATATCATCTCCGGAATCAAAACCGTGAGCGACACCAGCATCGGGGATACCATTACTCTGGACGCCCATCCCGCTCCCTGCCCTCTTCCCGGATTCAAGGAAGTCAAGCCCGTGGTCTTTTCATCCATTTACCCCATCGCCTCCGACGAATACCTTGATCTGATGGATGCCCTTGAAAAATACAAACTCAATGACGCCGCCCTGACCTACCAAAAGGACACATCCGCCGCCCTGGGCCAGGGCTTTCGCTGCGGTTTCCTGGGACTCCTTCATCTGGAGATCGTCCAGCAGCGCTTGGAGCGCGAATATGGGCAGTCTTTTCTCATGACGGTTCCCAGTGTCCAGTACCGATTCACCCTTGAGGACGGCAGCACCCTTACGGTCGACAACCCCCAATATTACCCGGAACCGACCCTTATCCGGAGCACCGAGGAACCCTTTATTCGGGCAAGCATCCTCATCCCGGAACGCTATATGGGCGCGGTCATGACCCTCTGCATGGAACGGCGCGGCGTGAATTCCCGCTTTACCTACCCCACGCCCGGGCGTATTGAGATCAACGTGGAAATGCCTCTGTCAGAGGTCATTGTGGACTTCTACGACAAGCTCAAGACCATCACCCAGGGTTACGGTTCCTTTGATGATGAACTGATCGATCACAGGGAGAGCGATCTCGTCAAGCTGGACATCCTTGTCAATGCGGA
>CAYNYM010000118.1:2573-8389 GCA_964401325.1 uncultured Desulfobacteraceae bacterium
ACTATGCCCTGCCATCACACTTACCTCCGCTTATTAGTTTCTTTTATAGCCCGGGAATGGGGTGTGCGAGCCTGCGACCGGCTGAAAAAAGAAATTCCCAGACATCAATTCAAGATCGCCATTCAAGGGGCTATCGGGGGAAAGATCATCTCCCGTTCGACCATCACCCCTTTCCGAAAGGATGTAACGGCCAAATGCTATGGAGGGGATATTACCCGAAAGAGAAAACTCCTGGAAAAGCAGAAAAAAGGGAAAAAGCGGATGAAAATGGTGGGATCCGTCATGATTCCCCAACAGGCCTTTGTGGCCGTATTGAAGTCGGAAGATGAATAGTCACCGTTTGACGTCTTAAAAGGCCGGATGGCTAAGGTTCACAAGAGAAATGCATAAAGACCATTTACCGGGGCTCTATGTCCATGTCCCCTTTTGCGCATCTAAATGTCCGTACTGTGATTTTTTCTCAGTTCCAACCCCCTCGCTTATCCCCCGATGGCTGGAAGCTGTTGAAAGGGAGGCTCAGCTTTACACCAACCGCTTTTCCCTCTTTGATTCTCTCTATCTGGGGGGCGGCACCCCAAGTCTTCTCGGAAAACAGCAACTGACAACCCTCATGAAAGGCCTTTTTCACAGGTTCCGTTTTGCTCCCGATTCCGAACTCACCATAGAGTGCAATCCCGACGATATAACCGACACAAAAGCAAATCTGTTTCGGGACCTTGGATTCAATCGGGTCAGCCTCGGGGTCCAGTCCTTCAATGACAGGGAACTCCGCTTACTTGAAAGGAGACACGACAGACGTCAGGCCGAAAGGGCCTTTAATTCTCTTCTGCGGGCCGGCTTTTACAACATGGGAATCGATCTGATGTACGGCCTTCCCGAGCAGACCGAGTCGCATTGGCTCAATACCCTCAGACGAGCCATTGAACTCGCCCCCGCCCATCTTTCCTGCTATCAACTGACCATTGCGAAGGGAACCCCTTTCGCCCGAAGATGCGAAGCGGGTCTCCTCTCAACCCTGGAGGAAGACAAAGCATGCGCCTTTTTTCTCCTGACATCCGAACTCCTTGCATCAAAGGGATATATCCATTACGAAATTTCAAACTTTTCGAAAGAAGATCGATATATGTCCCGGCACAATCGCAAATATTGGCACCGGGTGCCCTATCTCGGTCTCGGCCCCTCGGCCCATTCTTTTGCCGAAGGAAACCGATGGTGGAATGTGAGGTCAATTGGAGATTATTGCGATCATCTCGTCAAGGGTCGAACCCCTGTTGAGTCTTCCGAGCAACTTTCTCCGGACCAGGAATACCTCGAATGGCTGTTTCTGGGCCTCCGTACCAAGGAGGGGCTGGATATGTCCCTTTTCCAAGACCATCTTCGGGCCAGCAAGACACTCAAGGAACTTTTGGATTCGGGTCTGGTGACCTGCCAAAACCGGAGAATCATCCCAACTCCAGAGGGCTTTCTTGTGGCGGATAGTCTTCCTCTTCTCTTTTGTCACTGACCCCCATGCGCATGTCCTACCGAAAATCAGGATATTTTGGGTCATTCCCGATCACCGGCAGGGGATGAGATGGGAAAGGCCGTCCCGCGATCCGCGGGACAGATGATTCCCTGGTGGCAGATCAAGGCCTGATATCACGACTTGTCTTCACCCATGTTTTGTGTCAGAATGAAGGCAAACCACGGTTCAATTGACACACAGGGCCTTTCCGGCTTTCAGCTCAAGTAAGAATCGGGCATTCTGTTCAATGCCCAGGATCATGATATGACGACGCTACCACAAGGCGACCCACCCGGTCCCTCTGAACTGAAAGATCGGGCACAGGACCTGATCAAAAAGCAGAACACCATGACACTTGCCACGGCCCTGGAAGGCCATGCCTGGGCCGCGCCGGTCTACTACGCGAATCTGGACTTCAACTTCTACTTCTTTTCCGATCCCTCATCCCGTCACATCCGGGAGGCCATGGTCATGCGTCAGGCCTCCGCCGCCGTGTTTGAACCGGCATCCTCCTGGCAAGGCATACGAGGCATCCAAATGTCCGGTCGCATTCGATCTCTTTCACCCGGATTGGAGGCCGTTCGCGCCCTGCGGGCCTATCTGAAGAAATACCCTTTTACAAAAGAATTCTTCGGAAAGGATCAATCCCTTGATCTCCACATATTTCTAAGCAGGTTCAGCGTAAAGCTCTACCGGTTTAAACCCTCCTTGCTCTATTATATGGACAACAGCATCCGCTTCAGCTTCAGGGCGGAGATTCCGATCGCATAGAGTTTCGAGTACAAATTTCCTTCGGAGGCATACTTATGAAAATTTCCATCGGCACCGATCACGCCGGATATCAATACAAGGAAAAAATAAAGTCCTTTCTTCGGGACTTGGGACACGAGGTGCAGGATTTCGGCACCTATTCCGAAGAGCCCGTCGATTACCCCTCTTTCATCCGCCCCACAGCCCTCGCCGTGGCGAGCGGGCGTGTGAATCGCGGCATTGTCCTTGGCGGTTCGGGGAACGGAGAAGCCATGACCGCCAACAGAATTCAGGGGGTACGATGCGCCCTTTGCTGGAATATCGAGACAGCTCGCCTTGCAAGAAAGCATAATGACGCCAATATGCTTTCCCTGGGGGCCCGAATGCTTCCCCTCGAGCAGGCTTTTGTCATCCTTGAAGCCTGGCTGGACACCTCCTTTGACGGAGGTCGACACCTGAGGCGCATTCAACAGATCGATCAGGGGGAAATTCCCCAACCCCACAAAACATTGCCTCTTCGCAATACCGGCACCCGCATCCAAGAGGAAAATGTTCCACCCTTATCGCCACCCGAATATGATGTTCTCATTGCCTTTCGTTTCATCAAATACATCGAGGGAAAAAACTTCCTAGAATTGCGTGTCGATCCAGGCCTTAAAACCCCCACAGTCATCCATGTTCCCTCTTCAGAACGCTGGAAATCGGAAATGCCACTCTGGGCAAAGGACCGCAGGGATGAAATTATCGGCCGAGTGAAAGCCAAGTGCTCTCATATGACTTGTCAATGGCGCACCTACTGATTATTTCCCATAAAAGACCATCGGGCAGATCCTCCCCATAAAGAATCCTGAGGCATAAGAGATAACGATCCGTGACAAAGCGCCTGGGTTCCATGTTCAAATGAGCTTTCCAAAGAAGCACAAACAATCATGTGAACATGCACATTTTCTTGTGCATATCTGCTTTTGATATACTTTCATTGCTGACTTTAATTTTCACTATTTTTATTCCATTGATATTTATTTCAATTTTCCTGGTATTTTTTTATCGCTTGAAAAGCCAGGCCTACCAATGATATCTACGCTTATCTCTTTTTAATTTTCAAAAGAACATTTAAAAGTAGTCATTTGGAATACTTTTTGGCACAAATCTTGATTATGATTCCTATTCAAAACCGACAGGCAATAATCGTCGGCGATGATTTTATGCAAAATCCGGAATAGAATGCGAAGAAGTTCTTTGAAATTGCTCCTTAAATAGGATACTAGATCAAGGAAACAGGGGGGGGCTTATGTAAGGAGGATAAATCATGAAAGGCGTAAAAAAGATAATGGTACTTCTTGTTGCTGTTTCTTTTCTTGCGGCATTTGCGCCCGCTATATGGGCCCAGGACACGGACAGGATCAATATCAATACGGCTACAGTCGAACAAATCATGCAACTCAAAGGAATAGGGCAAAGCTACGCTGAACGCGTCATAAAATATCGCGATGAAAACGGAACCTTCAAAACCCCGGAGGACATCATGAAAGTGCCGGGAATCGGTCAAAAGACATTTGATCAAAACAAGGACAGGATTACGGTAGAATAATCACTTCAGACGCCCCCCTTCTTCATAGCATTTCATCACTCCGACAACTAAATATACGAAATGGATTCCACTTCTATTCAATAAAAACAGGCTCTCTCATGATGAGGTCAATGCCGATCTTCGCCTTAGAGGCCAATTCCGGATGGCTTTCCTCCAGGTTGGCCACCTGTCTGAGGTGATCAGCGGTCCGCATGATCAGGGACGCCAAGTCCCCCTCATTCACGGAAACAATGGATAAGAGGCTTTCCCAGGGAACGCCCCGCGCCCACAAATACAGAATGGCGGCAGGCCAGTAGAGGATCTGAGGACGATCAAATCCCCGAGCAGCCTTCATCCTGGCGATTTCCTCAATAACATCCAGGACGTCATGGAAGGCGTTTTCCATGGTTGACAAGTCAAAGGCACTCTCTGTATTGAACTCCAGGTCCTGATCCCTGTCCCAGACAAAGGGAGCGATGCACCCTGCCAGAATTTCCGGAGAAGTCCCGCTGAAGGCCCCCTTTCTAATGGCCTCTGCGATGAAAAGGGGCTGGTCCAGTCTCAGTTTTGAGGCCCAGATCCCGTCAGGAGTCAACCGATCCAACTGACTCACGAATCCCGTATCCTTGAGAAACCGTAAATGTTTATTAAAACTGAACCACAAGCCCCGATCCATGCCCTCCATGGTATCGGCAAGGACCCGGAACTCCCTGAGGACTTTCTTGAGGTCCTTACTCTTCCCCGAATGGCACGCCTGGAAATGATCACAATGTTGACAGGGAAGGGCATTCAGTCTCGTCTTCAGCTCATCCAAGGCCTCGGTGCCCGTCACCTCCTCGGGAATATGCAGATCCAGGATATCCAGTTTCCCCAATGGGATACGTGACAGGATATCCTGCAATTGATTCCGAGACACATCTTGCGGCACATCAACTTCATAATCAAAAAGGTCCTTGATCTGGGAAAAGGCTACTTTCTTAAGATTCAGTTTATTTTTTCTCAATCTTACACGTTTCAGGATATTTTGAGAGATACAAATCAACCTTTCATTATCCTTGTAGGTATCAAACACCACATAAATATTCTTGTTCTTATGGAGGAAAAGCCTTCCCCGCGTCAGAAATACCCTGTATGCCTCGACAATTTTCTGTCCTCGAAGGTCCCTGGCCAGCCTTCTCAGGTCTCTTTGCCACTCAGCCCTCTTCTGGATATATTCCATGATCTCATAAGGATCTTTGGCCCCGCATCGAGCCAGGGGAAGGACTTCGTTCAGCATTTCGAGTCTCCGGGCCCATGTTTTTTTGACCAGATCCCCTGACTTTTTTTCCTGGAAGGAGGCAAAACTATGATCAAGCAGGATCTTTATTTCCTCAGGCCTGTGAGATAGAAGCAGATTCAGGGTCATGGAAAAATTGATGTGAATCTGGCTCATGACAGGCTCAGGCGGTGAGTCCTTCAATTCAAAGATAAACTGAGGATCCTGGTGGATCCCGGGAAGGAGCAAGGCAAACCCAATGTTATCCTTTCCCCGGCGACCCGCCCTGCCGGTCATTTGATGCAGGTCCGTGGCTGTCAAATCGGCGAATTCATGTCCGTTATACCGATCGCTCTGCACCAGGACCACGGTCCTGGCCGGAAAGTTGACTCCTGCTGCAACGGTGGACGTGGAAAAAATGGCGTCCAGATATCCCTTGTTCATAAAGTTTTCAACAAGGACTTTCCAGTAGGGAAGCTGACCCGCGTGATGAGACCCTACGGATGCTTCCAGGAGAGGTTTCATCTGACGATGCCCTTCAAGGTGGGGGAATTTGGCCAGAAAAGCCTTCGACTCCCTTTCCATGAGGTCTCTTTCCTCCAGGGACTTTAACGAAGACCTGCACGACTCCAGGGCCAGATCACAATCAAACCTGGATTTAAGGAAGAAGATGGCGGGAAGCAGATCGAAAGTCCTCAAGCAGTTCAGAATGTCGCCGAAATTCGGTTTTCCCTGGC
>CAYNYM010000119.1:0-8350 GCA_964401325.1 uncultured Desulfobacteraceae bacterium
GTGCTCGTCGGCAACTTCAGGATTGACACCAACCATCTCGGGGTGATCCAGGGTTGCAATGAAACCAAGCATGTGACCGATGGTGGGGTTATAAATATCCCCGCGCGGTTCGTTAGGTTTGGCTTCAAGGGCAAACTTCAGGCCATAGCCTTTATCCAGGTTGTATTCACACAGGAAATTCAGCGCTTCGCGGTTCCTTTTGATCGCTTCGACCGCGCTTTTACTGCTATCGGTTTCTGTGCCTTCACGTCCGCCCCAGAAGACGTACACTTTCGCGCCAAATTCGAGCGATACCCCCACGGGCGGCACACCGTGATCCTGCGCACAGATGCCTACGGCATCAAAAGAAAAGGGTACGCCGAAGCTCTCGACAATCGTCTTGATGCGTTCCGGATCAAGGTCCCCGATTTGGAGATGGCTGTAGCGCCGATTAGCCCTTAAGGCTTCTGCCTTTGAATCATCAACAATATTGATTCCCAGGGCCTTTACTCTTTCAGGATCATGATGAATCGTTGCTGCAGATGAGGAGGACATGACGATTTCAGATTGTTCGGCACGGTCCGTCAGAATCTTCGACAAAGATCCGCCCCCCATTTCGACACCCGTTGTCAAAAGATGCCCGGGCAGACCGGCGGCCTTTTCTGCGATGGTGAGCACCGGGGATTTGACCACGGCCTTGTAATGCATGCCCGAGCCGGCATCATAGTAAAGGATGTCCATGGTCCCGGCCCCGATGTCCAAGATCAGGAACTTTTTCATTTCAATCACTCCTTTTTGTCGTTGGGCCTGACTGGCAGGAAATGAGTCTTCAACCAGGAGGGATATTAGCTGAATTTTGCAGCGGATATTCGCTGTGGCGCGGTATCCCTTGCTGTCCCGCGGTATTTCGCAATTTTGGCCCTCACCCTATAGACCAAGGGTTCTCCAGGACAAAATGGTTCTCTCTTTGCGTTTGTCGGAGGTTTTCGACCCTGGCGCCGGAGCCTGTCGGCAAAGGGCCGAAGAATTATTTCAATACCAGAAAGGGCGTTTAAATGGAAAGGAAAAAATCACCATAACCAACGGCTGAGAGGTATCCCTGGGGCAGTTTTTCTTCTTTGAGACCCAGTGCCTCAGCGGTCTCCGAGACCCGGTCCCAGAGGCCCATTTCGTAGTTCTGGACCAGGCTGAGATAGTTGGTTAAAGGGCCTTCTTTTGAGATCAGCGCATTCTTTATCGCCTCCGAGAGTGGGAGTTTGGCCATGAGACTTTCCATGGAATCATCCAGAATAGCGTCAATGAGTGAGAAAAGGCCCAATGTGAATAATTCGGGTATATTAATATTCGACGGGCTCATCTCTCCCATCATTTCGCAAAAGTTTGCCCTTACGATGGAGATTCGAAGTAATTCATGGGGCTTATCTGAGGCAAGATTTGTCATGGCCAGCAGGGACATAAATCGTCTGATGCGCCTTTCCCCCAACAAAACAAGGGCCTGGTTGATGGAAGAAATCTCGTTCAACCTTTTATAATATGCCGAATTGATATATCTAAGGAGTTTATAAGAGATAATCACGTCTCTGGAAATCATTTTTTCAAGTTTATGAAATCCAAAATCATCTTTATTGGTCTCGGCCATGATTTCGAGAAGACTCATCCGGGGACCTGAAACGTCCACGCCTCTCAGGATTTCAGGCTTGCTGAAAAAGAAACCTTGAAAAAACTGGAATCCCATTTCAACCGCCTTATTGAACTCATCGTAGGTCTCGACCTTTTCAGCCAAAAATTTGACGTTGTATTTTGACAGTATTTCGACGGATTCCGCGATTTTTTCAAGGGACATGGCCCTGAAATCCAGTTTGACAATATTTGAAAGATTAATCAGGGGATCGAATTTGGAATGATAGAAAAAGTCGTCCAGTGCGATGCGATAACCTTTTCGATGAATTTCCTTGCATACGTAGATCACATCAGGGGTCGGTTCCACATCTTCCAGGATTTCCACCACAAGTTTCTCCCTGGGAAACAAAAGGGGAAGTTTGCGCAGGAGAAGGTTCTCGGTAAAATTGATGAACGCCGTCTTGCGCCCGGTAATGCTTTCGATCCCCATGTTGAGAAAACTGTTTGAGAGGAGGTTCGAGGTGGCGGTATCTTGATTGATTTCAGGGAAATAATTAGACATGCCACCCCGGAACAGGAGTTCGTAGCCAAAGATGTTCTTGTTTTTCTTAAAGATGGGTTGTCTGGCTACATAGACTTCCATTGCAATTCCTTGTAGGATCTGGCAAAAGGCAAATGGTATTGGGCATGACATAAAAATGCAAAAAGCATACCTTAAAGATGAATGCTCAGCAAAGGCAGGTAAAAGGTGCAATGATTCAAGAGAAAGAAAATGAAAGGGGGCTTGATCCCGAACTCAATCTGTTTGTCTCTGACTTTATCAAAAGGGCCGGGCTGTCTTTTGAAAAGGCTGAATGGGAGTCCATCCCCGGGGATGGATCAAAAAGACGCTTTTGGCGTATCAGGCTTCGAGGGTTCGACGTGTCTTACATCGTCATGGAGAATGTGCCGTCAGACGGTTATGCCGTGCGGGAAAATCTGGCCTACCTTCACATCGGCCGGCATCTTTTCAACAAAGGCATCCCGGTGCCTGAAATCCATCGATATAATCTGGACAAAGGATGGTTTGTTCTGACGGATCTGGGCGAGGTGAGCCTCCAAAGACGGGTTTCCGGCCACACCCATCGGATCCCATTCTATGAGAGGATGATTGAGATGCTCTTTCGGCTCCAGGTCGAGGGTGCTGCGGGTTTTGATCCGGCTTGGACCTGCCAGACAAAAAGGTATGATCGACATGTCATGCGCCGCTATGAGGCTGATTATTTCAGGGAAGCTTTCCTCAATAGGTACCTGGGGTTGGCACATGGGAGGAAAGAACTGGAGACGACTTTCAATTATCTGGCCGAGAAGGCTTCCGGGGCGGGCGGTCATTTTTTTCTGCACCGGGACTTTCAGTCGAGAAATATCATGATTTCAGGAGAGCAGATCGGAATTATCGATTGGCAGGGAGGGCGTCTGGGTCCCTTGGGATATGACCTGGCATCCCTCCTTATTGACCCCTATGTGGGGCTGACGTGTGAGGAAAGAGACTATATCTTAGGGTGTTACCTCCAACTCCTCAAGTCCGGTCAACCTGCAGAGGCCACGACGTTCGAATGGACTTATCCCTATCTGGCGATCCAGAGAAATCTTCAGATCCTCGGGGCCTTTTCCTTCTTGTCTAAGGTGCGCGGAAAAACCTATTTCGAGGAATATATCCCCGCCGCCCTCCAATCCCTTTTGCAGCTTCTTCAGGGGTTGGGCGATCGGAAGCTCTCCGAATTCCAAGGCCTTATCGAATCGCTGAAATGAGAGCCGGACTCGGTTATCTGTTTTCGGCCGTTAATACGTGATTTTTTGTGTGCCTTTGGCCAAGGGCAAAGGCGACGGCGGCCCTGGCGTGAATACGGGTCGTGTCGAAAAGACGTACGGGGCTGTCCCCGTCCGCCACCAGGAGGCCGATCTCCGTGCATCCCAAAATGATGCCTTCAGCGCCCTTTTGGGTCAGACTTTTGATAATGGATTTGTAGGCCTCTTTAGAGACGGAGAGGATGTTTCCCAGACAGAGCTCGTCATAGATCACACGATGAATCAGATCTCTCTCGTCTTCACCCGGGATGATGACGTCCAGCCCATGCCTGTTGATCAGCCTTCCTTTGTAAAAATCCTGTTCCATGGTAAATTTGGTCCCCAAGAGGCCGACCCTTCCGATTCCGTCTGCCTTCAGCCTCTCTGCCGTGGCATCGGCAATATGAAGCAGGGGAACCGAGATTTCGGCTTCTACTTCCTCAGCCATGAGGTGCATGGTGTTGGTGCAGATAATGACGAAGTCCGCCCCGCCCTTTTCCAGGCGTTTGGCCGCATCCACCATCATGATCGTGGCTTTATTCCAATCCCCACGGTTCTGAAGTGCTTCAATCTCGGCAAAATCCACGGAATACATGAGACTCTTGCAGGAGTGAAGGCCCCCCAACCTTTCTTTAACTGTTTCGTTGATGATGCGATAGTATTCTATGGAAGATTCCCAACTCATACCTCCGATGAGGCCCATGGTTTTCATCGTGTGACTCCTGCGTTTGAATTTTGACACCAGGTTCCCGGGGGCGTGGGTCTTTCCCCGGTCCTATTACAACTTATGCCGCACGTTTGAGGCGTCGTCGAGTCCCTTCAAGACCCAAGACTTTGACCCTGCCATCAATCCTTGGTTTGAGGCTGCCTGCAAGGCTCTTGATGTAATCGATGAGGATATCTCTCTGAAATCTGGATGTATCGTAACGGTCGAGGGCTTTTAGGAACGCCCGGTAACCGTCGCCCCCATCAGCAAGATAGGAATTGGTGGCGACCCTGTATATCCGGCCCGGGTCGATGGGCTTTCCATGGATGCGCACTCCCCTGCACTTGCGGGCCCCGGAGTCGAGGGTAAAGGTGACGCCTCGTGATACTTGGGGAAAGGCCCCGGTTTCGCCCCCCTTTGACCCTGCATGATCAAACAGGGAAATCAGGTCGGTCCCCTTAAGGGTCAATACCACAACCGTGTTGTCAAAGGGAAGGATTTCATGGATGGCCTTTTGGGTAATCGGACCCCTGTCAAGACCCGATCGGATTCCACCCCCGTTCTGGAGGGCGAAATCCACCCCCAGGTCCTTGGTGGAACAGAGCATGGCATCGGCAATAAGGTCCCCCAGGGCGGTTTCCCTTTCCCTGGCAAATCGATGGGAAAAGGCACCCTCGGAGTATCCAATGACCTGAGAGAGGGAGGCTTTGACTTTGTCCACATAGGGTTGAAGTGTTCTCAGCAGGGCGGGGTCTTCGGAAATCGGTTCACCCGTGCCATAAAGAATTTTTTGACCGTCCGCATTTTTCCCCATGGCCTTCAGGTTGATAGGGATGGCCTCAAAAGAGATATCTGCAATTTTTTTTCCCTCCATGGTGAAGTCCACCCGACCGAGCATGAGTCCCCATTTCCAGGCCTGAACGATGGGTATTTTGCGACCGGATTGGCGATTTTTGACCAAAACAGGCGTTTCAAGCCGCGTGTGGGTGTGACCGTCCACAATGAGGTCGATCCCTGGCACCTCGAAGGCCAATCGTTTGGAGCCCCTTTGAGGAGAGGGAAAGATACCCATATGGACAAGGGCGATGATGACGTCCGCCTCTTTCTTCAGAAGGGGGACGAGTTTTTTGGCCACCTCGATTTCATCTTCGAATACCAGGCCCCGGACATTTCGAGGATTTGCGATGTATTTGGTTTCCGTGGTGGTAAGCCCGAAGACGGCCACCTTGAATTTGCCAAAATCCTTCAGGGTATAGGGGGAGGCGAAAGGCTTCCCTGCGGTCGTCCGAATGTTGGCCGAGAGGAATGGAAATCGGGCTTGTTCCATCTGTTTTTTCAGGATACGGATCGGGGAATCGAACTCGTGATTACCAAGGACCATGGCATCATAACCGATGGCGTTGTAACCCAGGATATCGGGTTCGGCCTTGAAGAGGTTGGATTCGGGTCTTCCCGTGTTCAAGTCCCCCGCATCCAGGGTCAGCACGTTCTGATGCGTCTTTTTGATCCGGCTGACAAGGGTTGCCCGGGCGGGCAGTCCTCCGACGTCCGGGGCGGGATAGTTGAAAAATTTGACCGGATGGCCGTGGTGGTCGTTGGTGTGAAGCACCACCAACTTGGTTAAGGACTTTTTCTGCGGCTGCAAAGCGACGCAGCAGGAGGAAATCAGGGTGAGGAATAGGAATGCGGAGACGACAAGACGCTTCCTGTTGCCCCTTTCCTTTAACAATGACATTTTATCGCTTCTCCCTTGTGCTGGCTTTTGTTTTTGTCTCAGGGGATTTCAGGCCGATTTTGGAGGATCGAGCAGAATTCTTTGTTTTTCCCGCATCCCAACCATTTACATTTTTGTCCAGTCACATATAATGCACAAAACGCAGATGACTGCCTCATACAAAATAAACAACACAGAAAGGGGTTTGACGTGAAACACAGCGATTCCAATAAAAGTGCTTTGATTGATCAAGATGATGCCGTTCTGGTAATGATTGACATGCAGGACAAGCTCTTCAGAGCCATGTGGGACAAGGAAATTCTGATGTCAAATGTCCTTAAATTGACCAAATTCTCTCGTATCATGAATCTCCCGGTTATCGTCACGGAACAGCAAAAGCTGGGTAACACCCTTTATGTCATCCGTGAGCATTTGCCGGAGATGAAGCCTATTTGCAAGCTCTGCTTTAACTGCTTCGGGGCCGATGGCTTTTCCGAGAGCCTGAGCAGGTTGAACAGAAAGACCCTTATCGTTATAGGCACCGAGGCCCATATCTGCGTGACACAGACAGTGCTTCATGCCCTGTCGGACTATCATGTCCATGTCGTGAGCGATGCCGTTTCCTCGAGAAACCCAAACGATTGCGAGGTGGCCCTTCAGAGGATGGACGCTGCGGGAGCCACCATCACCACGTCCGAGATGGTGATGTATGAGCTCTTGAAAGAAGCCGGAACCGACACCTTTAAAGAGGCACTGGCACTGATCAAATGAAGCTCCCCATGACCCGCTTCATTAGATGACGGAAGGTTCAATCTGCATTGCGCCGAGGCCTTGCCTTCCCGTTATCCTGGGGGTAAGGCCTTTTCTAAAAGAGAATAAACGAATCGACCGGGGGCTGCGACCGCAGGCCCCGGTTTGGTTTGACATGGAAAACCGGTCCATGGGGCCGGAAATTTTTGCTTGGGCCTAAATTCCCATTTCATAGAGGTCTTCAAAGGTCTTTCTATCGGCAAGCGAATCAAAGACATCGACCTCTCCCGTCTTAAAGAAGGACAGCCCATGATCCCGGGCAAAGCGGGAAAAGGTGTTATAGCTCGGCGCGTTATCCGGGGCAATGGTGACCTGCAGACATCTGCATCCCTTCACCCTGGCTATTTCGACCTCCTTTTTGATGAGGGCCTCGGCATGGCGCCTGCCCCGGTAAGCGGGGTCGATCCCGATCTGCCAGAGGTAGAGGATTTCAGGTTGCTTGGAGCTGATGACACCGGAGACGAACCCGATGATGCGGCCCCCTTCTTCGAGCACAAAACAGGTGTCATCGAAGTATTTGAAGAGAATCCAGTAGGCAAAGACCGTGTGGAGATCCAGGGGCTTCGAGCGTTTTACAAACTTACGGATTTCATCCACATCTGTTTCTTCGCAGTTCCTGATATCCATACTCTTACTTTTCCCAAGTTGAATATGCGCAGATCAGATCACGCCTTCGAGCTTCAGTAAATAGGTCTTGACGTCCAATCCGCCTCCGAAACCCGTCAGCGTCCCGTCTTTTCCGATGACCCGGTGGCATGGAACAATGATCCCGACAGGGTTTGATCCGACAGCTCCCCCTGTGGGCCGGGCCTTGTTGAAGTCCCCCAATCTTTCGGCGATCTGTCCGTACGATACCGTCTGGCCATAGGGGATCTCCAGGAGGAGTTGCCAGACCCGCCTTTGAAAGGGCGTTCCCTCCAGGACCAGGGGAATATCAAAGGCATTGCGCTTTCCGGCAAAATATTCGCGGAGTTGATGCTCGGCTCGTATCAGGACCTTGTGGCCATTATCCTCCTTAAGGAGTCTGAAGGTATCCCCGGAGCGAATCGTGGTCTTTGCAAAGAGGAGTCCCCGGAGACCCTGGTCAGTGGCAACGAGGCGCAGGGGCCCTATGGGACTTTTGATGGCCTTGAAAACCGGCTTGTTCCCGCCAAATTCCTTTTTACTCATCCTGAACATCAATGCGCCTCCAACGGTATCCAAAATATTCTCGTCGGTAAGGTAAGCAACACGATTTCAATGCCTTGGTTCACGCAATGTCCTGCTCATGGAGTGATCGCCTTCGCCAAGGGCTCGACGTGATAGATTGGGGGGGCTAAGGCCCCGTTTTCAGCGGAACCGGGGCAGCGGCATATCGAGGTTTTGTCGGTTCTTCCAACTCACCGTCCCCCCTGGTTCCCTCCGGAGTTGGTCGATAAGGAATCAATGATCCCGGTCCCATTCGAAGCCTTCGGCCTTCACCCATCCATCTTCGGGCAGAGAGTCGAAGCAGACCGGCTTGGGTTCGATCCATCTGCCTTCAGGAGTCAGGACCCACCGGGTATAACGATTCAGGGGGGATGCGGTCCTGTCGATGCGAAATCCCTCAGGGTTGTATCCGATTTCGATCTCCTCGGCCTTAAATGTTTTTGTCATAGGAAATCTCCTTTTTGTTGTAATTATCTATGGCACAAGCCATTTTTTCAAGGGCCCTT
>CAYNYM010000120.1:0-8341 GCA_964401325.1 uncultured Desulfobacteraceae bacterium
AGATCGGCACCGCGAACCGCCCTGTTCAGATCCGCTGTAATCAGGGACGGTCTTGTCACCCCCTCATAGGCATGCCGCAAAATAATTCCCTGTCTGAGGGGGGGCAGGCGGCGCTCCGAAGGGCTGTACAGTCTCACCTCACAGCCTCTCAGGGTCAGGACGCCCGCCGCAGCGCATCCACCGTTACCGGCCCCGAGAACGGCGACTTTTTCAATCCCTTTCATGGCCCTTTACCCGATATCGTTGCACCTTTTCTTCGTCCACCTCGATGCCCATGCCGGGACCGTCCGGTACACGGACGGACCCATCCCGTATTTTCATAGGTGTCCTGATAAAATCGTCCGTGTAATAGATTCCTCCGATTTGTCCCTTTTGGGCCTCGGCGGGCGTTGACACCGGCACAACACAGGAAAGGGTGACCGAAGGCGCTGCCGCGGCCAGTTGGATGTTGGCGAGGTTACCGACCCCCGTTTCCATGGATCCGTTCACGTTGCACGGTAGCCCTCCGGCACGGGCAACCGCCGCCACCTGCATGGCCCCGTATAACCCGCCGGGCTTCGTGGTATAGAGAGAGATGATATCCGCGGCCTTGCGTTCGATGATTTCCATCACATCGTTTGCCGTCCACGCGCTTTCATCGGCCATAACCGGCGTGTCTAAAACCCGGGCCACTTCGGCCATGGCCGCAAGCCCTTCGACCGGTTGTTCGGCGTATAGAAGCCCGGCGGGCTCCATGGCCCTGATCACCCGAATGGCCTCTGCAGCAGAGCCATACCCCTGATTGGCATCCACGCACAGGGCCGTAGCAGGACCGACGGCCTCACGTATGCGATGCACGATTTCCACGTCACGCGCCGAATCCTCTCCCACCTTTATCTTGATGGTCCGAATACCCTCCCTTACCACCTGGACGCATTCAGTTACCGCTTCATCCACGCAAAGCAGACCGATGGAGTGCGTTATGGGGATCTCTTTTCTCACGGCCCCGCCAAGAAGGGTGCAGACCGGCAGGTTGAGAGAACGTCCAAGCAGATCGTAGGCCGCGGTCTCCAGAGCGGCCTTGGCATAGGGATATCCCCTGACGGAGGCGTCCATTCTGCGATGAAGATCGGCGATATTTTCCGCGTTTGCACCTTTCAGGGAAGGGCCCAGGTAGAATTCAATGAGATGCTTCGTTGTTTCGGGGGGCTCACCATAATACCTCCCGTGATCTCCCCCCCAGTCCTTGATCGCCGGGGCCTCTCCCCATCCCGAGATGCCGTTGTCGCCGGTAAGGCGGACAAGCAGATACCCACCGATAGATCCTGTCAGACCTTTCCACTTGTGCACACGCCGTGTGGGAAGAGCGATATGATACACCTCGACCTTTTCTATCTTTATCATTTCATCATCCCTCAAACTCATGGCTTTTATGAAGATTCAGCGGCAAGAAAAAGACAAACGATTTGACTTTGTTCCCAAACTTCGTGATGCTGTAATGAATGAAATTTTTTTCCAAGATATAAATATGGTTGACACATCCGTGCGATTATTTTAAGTATCGCATCTGTCTCGTTGTTTGGCAAATGAATGATATCCTCAAACACCCGTTGACCCCTATTCCTGCTTTATCCCCATGGTGTTCCTTTCGCATTTTGAACCTGCCGAATTTTCGGGAAAATTTCCTCCACCCACATTCAATTGTGAGGGATGCGTTCTTTTATCGTTTCCCATCTCATTGTTTGTCTTGGCAAGAGAGGGCCCTTTTACTGCAAATGGGCCGATCCAGATAACCGGTAAAGTGAAGGAATGGCATTGTTCGCCGGGTATTCCCAACACGGATCAATGCCCCTGCACGCACCCAAAAAGGAGGCATTTAAATGAAAAAAAGGCATTTCATCGGTCTAGTATTGTTTGTGTTTGTCGCGGCCACGTTTATGGCGTTCACCGGATCACCGGTCCGCGCCGAATTCCCCACCAAAGCGATCACCCTGATTGTACCCTGGTCTCCCGGTGGGTCGGGTGACATGACCTGCCGGATCCTGGGGGCTCAAATGGAAAAGGAACTGGGCAAGCCTGTGGTGGTAAAGAACATGCCCGGCGCGGGTTCGATCGTCGGAGCCAAGGCCCTGGCCGACGCCAATGCGGACGGATACACCCTGGGATTTCTCGGTATCAGTGCCGCTATTGCACAGTATACCTCGGTCTCCCCGGTCATGATGAGCGAATATGACGCCGTCTCGGGCATCATTAATCCTTCCCTCTTCCTCCTGGTCAATGCAAAGACGCCCTGGAAGACGATTCCGGAATTCGTCGCCTTTGCCAAGGACAATCCTGGCAAGATAAAAAACGGAAACGCGGGGGCGGGCGTCATTGACCACCTCTACTCCTCCGAGTTCGCCAAGGTGGCGGCCGTTAAATTCACCCAGGTCCCTTACAAGGGATGGGGACCTTCTCTTGCCGCCCTGGCCGGCGGTCATGTTGATTCCATGTTCGTCGCCGTAGGGCCAGCCAAGGCCATGATCGGTGCGGGCAAGATCCGTCCGGTCGCCATCGCGGCCGATGAAAGGCATCCCTCCTACCCCGATATTCCAACCATGAAGGAAGGCGGTGTGGATATCACCATGCCCTTCTGGGAGTCCATTGTTGTTCCGGCCGGGACCCCCTCCGACGTTATCGCCATTCTGGACAGGGCCATCCACAAGGCCTTTCAGGATCCCGGGACTTTGAAAAAGATCAAGGATTCGGGCCTGGACGTCTCTTATATGGACACCATGGGCATCAATAAGCTGAGGGCCGATTCCAATGCCAAGGTCAAGGAAATGGTCGAGGCCCTGGGTCTCATGCAAAAATAAAACTCTTTCCGGAGGGCCGGGCCCTGTCGATCCGGACGGGATCCGGCCCCAATCATAATTGAGAGAACCCATGTCTGCAAAACGACAGGACGCTTTGACTACCTTTATTTTCTGCCTCGTGATGGGAGGATTCGTTTTAAGCGATACCCTCCGTTACCCCGAGGTCCAGGGGCAGGGTTTCGGACAGGGACCCGCCTTCTATCCCCAGTTGCTGGCCGGGGTCCTGATTTTCCTTGGCGCGTTGATCATCATCTTCGATCTGGGGCCAAAGAAAATCACCGATCCGGAGCCTGCCGATCCCCCATCAGAGGGCGGCATCAGCTATACACCGGTTGTCCTGCTCATGGTCCTGACCGTCATCATGATCATCATCATGAAATTTTTCGGCTTTTTCGTTAGCGGTTTTCTCCTGACTATCCTGAGTGTTCTTTTGATCAGGGGCGCCGACATGTTAAGGCATCTGCTGCCGGACCTGGGTTTCAGTGTCGGCATGATCATTCTGGTCTACCTGGTTTTTCAGGTCTTTGTGGGCATCCAACTGCCGGAAGCAGCACTTTTTTGATTCATAGGATGGTATTGTGGGTACTTTTGATCTTTTGACCGCAGGGCTCCCTACTTTTACAAGTTTTTATTCCATATTTCTTGTCGTGGCGGGCTCCGTTCTGGGCATTATCTTTGGCGCCATTCCCGGTCTCACGGCCACCATGGGCATGGCCATATTCCTGCCCATGACCTTTGCCATGAGCGACATCAACGGGATCCTGTTTCTCATCGGCATTTACGTGGGGGCATGCTATGCGGGATCCCTCTCCTCCATTCTGGTAAATATCCCGGGAACGCCGTCCTCCATAGCCACCGGCTTTGACGGTTACAAGATGGCCCAGAAGGGGCAGGCCGGGAGGGCCATCGGCTACTCCACCCTGTCCTCAGCTTTGGGCGGGCTCTTCGGTGTTCTTGTGCTCATGTTTGCAGCACCCGTCCTCGCCAACCTGGCCCTGGAATTCGGTGCCCAGGAGTATACGGGTGTCGCTCTTTTGGGTATCAGTATCGTGAGTTACATCTCCTTCGGGTCCACCATCAAGGGCCTGATCGGGGGCATTGTCGGACTCCTTCTGGCGGCCGTGGGGCAGGATGTGATCTCGGCCTATCCCCGATTTGTTTTCGGTTCCAAAGACCTGCAGGCCGGTCTCCAGATGATCCCTGTCATGGTGGGCTTTTTCGGTGTCACGGAAGTGTTGACAAAGCTGGAACAGGAGACCGAAATCAGGGTCGCCATCGCCAAGATCCGCAATGTCTTGCCCAGCTTTTCCAAATTGCTTCGCATGTCGCCCATGATGGCCGTGTCATCGCTCATAGGAACTTTTGTCGGCGCCGTGCCGGCCGCTGGCGGGGCAATCGCCTCCATGGCCGCATATGGTATTCAAAAGCGTTTTTCGAAGAGGTCTCACGAGTACGGTACGGGGACAGCCGAGGGCGTGGTGGCAGCGGAAGCGGCCAACAATGCCGCCGTCGGAGGGGCCTTCGTACCCATGCTTTCCCTGGGTATTCCCGGTGATCCGCAGACGGCCATCCTGATCGGAGCCCTAATGATCAACGGTCTGGCCCCCGGCCCGATGCTGTTTGCAACGAGACCCGACCTGATTTCAACCATTTACCTTGGGAATGTCCTTTCCGTGATTGTCTTCGCCATCATAGGCCTTGCCGGTGCGCGATTTTTTGCCCATCTCATCAGGGTGCCCAGACACTACCTTCTTCCTGCGATCATGCTTTTCTGTATCATCGGTTCTTTCGCCATTCGCAATACGGTGTTTGACATCTGGGTCCTTCTGGCCTGCGGTCTCCTGGGCTATCTACTTCAGAAGATCGGCATCATGCCGGCTCCGGTCATCCTGGGCTTTGTTCTCGGTCCCATTCTCGAGGACAATTTCCGCCGGGCTTTGATCATGTCCAACGGCGACTGGACAACTTTTTTTACCCGTCCCATCAGCCTCGCTCTGATGCTGATCAATCTCCTCATTCTCATCGGCCCCTATGTTTTGGGATGGTTGAAAAAGCTGAGAAGTTGAGAGATGCGTTTTTTTCAAGAGCACCTATGCGATCTATGCGATGGCTCTATCCATGGAAAAAATCGCAGCACAATGTGACGTCTTCTTGACGGTGATCAAAGGATTGGCCCTGAGATTCGATGAACGGAAGCCGGCATCGATTATTCTCGGGTATGGTATCAATAAATGGGTCCACAAAAATACCTCGACCTCCATGTGCAACGCTAAAGATCGATCAGATTCTTGTTCCCCAGGTTCCCGGTCATGACCATGCTGGTCAGCTCCTCAGTCGTCAAACCCCTGGTGAGGCACTCTCCCACCTTTTCCCCGTTCTTCAGGATAGCCACCCGCCGGGCCACACTCAGAACATCTTCCATGTTGTGGCTGATGATCAGGATCGTGACCCCCTGTTCATTCAGTTGTCTGATCAGGCCCAATACCTGGGAGGTCTCCTTGACGCCTAGTGCGGCCGTGGGTTCGTCCATGATCACGAGCCCGGCATTCCACCTGAGGGCACGGCTTATTGCCACGGCCTGACGCTGTCCGCCCGACAGGGCATTGACCGGCGCCTCGAGATCTTTGATACCCACATGGAGGCGTCCCAGATAACTCACAGCAGCCTCTTTCATGGCCTTTTTGTCGAGAACGTTGAGAAAAGGGAAGAAGGATCGCTTTGTGAGTTCGGCACCCATGAAGACATTCTGATAGACCTGAAGCCGTGGAGCCAATGCGAGATCCTGGTAAATGGTCGCCACGCCCTTGGTCAGGGCATCGGCCGGAGAGGTAAAATGGACATTTTCGCCCTTTAGAAACACGTCTCCGCTCGTGGCCGTCTCGGCCCCTGAAACGATGCGGATAAGGGTCGATTTTCCGGCCCCGTTGTCGCCACAGAGGGCCAAGACTTCCCCCTCTTCCACGAACAAGTCAACGGCCTTGAGGGCCTTGACCGCACCGTATTCCTTGCTGATGCCTTTAAGTGTCAAGATATTTGGCACGCAATACCTGCAATTCTGAAAAGCAAGACCAAAAAGGCCTTGCATGTAATGAGTTACACCCTGTAAGGCCGGGTGACCGTCCGCGGGGACATCCCCCAGGGGACCGGTTTTATCCTTTTTTTACCAGGGCCACCGGCCATCGGCCGGGACGTTGTTCTTGTCCACGAGAACGGCATCCATCAGCAGGAAGGGTCCCTTGACCATATCTTCTTTCTTTGCACCTTTGTTTACGATCTTCTCAATAGACTCGACGGCTTCCTTCCCCATGGATTCAAAGGGAATGGCCACCGTCGCGGTCATCAGGCTCTTGGGGTCCCGAATTCGCCGGAAGACCTCCTGTCCCCCGTCAATGCTCACCATCACGATATCACCCTTTTTAACGCCCTGCTGGGTGAGGATGTCATCAATGATAAAGGCTTGGGCATCAAAGGAAGCCCAGACACCCTGAAACTTACCCCGATTCTTGAGGCTCAGGGCCTCCATGCCGTTTTTGACGTCCTCTCTCCAGGACTTGGTTCGGGCCATGGTGTGGCTCCCGATAATTTTTACGGCGGTATTTTCAGACAACACCACATCCAGGATCTTCCCACGAATCCTGCAGCCCACATGACTCTCAAAACGCTGGGTCATGATATTGCCCTCGTAATTCAGTGCGCCGAGAAGATAGAGCGCGGCCTGGGCACCCACCTGATACTCATTGACCGTAATGTCGAAAAGCGTATTGGCGCTGGTGCCACTCATCACGGTGATGATGGGGATTCCGGCCTTTCTGGCGGCAACGAACTGGGCATCGAACTGCACGGGTTTGCTCATGCAGAGGATGATGGCGTCCACCTTGGCCTGGATGAGGTTTTCGATCTGAGCGGCGTGCTCCGGCAGATTCCCTCTGGAGTTGAGCAACGTCACGTCCCAGCCCTTTTCCTTGGCCGCTTCCCGGGCCGCCTTGGCGGTTCGGGCATGGGTCTCCGAAGACATTTGAAAGGCCACGATCCCGATCTTGAGAGGCGCCGCAGGGGCCGTATTCGGCAGCATGAAAATTGCGACCAGGGCCAGAGCGGCCGTTATTGTTCCAAAACCCTTTAAAGTCATCATGTTCCCTCCTTTAAAAATAGTTGGACTTTTTGTCACTACACATTAAAGGCCGCCTTGGTGATCGTACTGGCCGAGAGGCTGACCGAGGCGACGATAATGACCCCAAGCACGATATCCTGGGCATAATAGGGGGCCCCCAAGAGAACCAGGCCGTTACTCAAAATGCCGATGGTCAAGGCCCCGATGAATGACCCCAGGATATTGGGCCTTCCCGGTTCAATCATGGTCATCCCCAGCAGAACCGCGGCCATGGTGGTCAACATGAAGTCACCGGCAGAGGTGGGGGCGGCCGAACTCAACGACGAAGCCAGAAGCACTGCCGTGACACCTGCCAGAACACCTGACAAGGTCAGACCAAGAACTTTCATCCTTTTGACGGCGATCCCTCCCAGGCGTGCCGCCTCATCGGCCTCTCCGGTAAAAACCATATGGATTCCCAATTTCGTCTGCTTCATGACGAACAGGGCAACAGCCGAGATAAAAATCATCCACAGGGCAAGCATGGGGATACCCAGGATCTTGCCCCGCCCCAGAAACACAAAGACCTCGGGCCAGCGCCCGACATAGGCCACTCCCTCAGTGATCCAGAATGCCGTGCCGTTTGCAATCGAAGCCATGCCCAGCGTGGCGATGAGGGACGGGACCTTGAGCCGTGTCACCACCAGCCCGTTCACGAATCCCGCCGCTGCACCGGTCAGCAGGCCGCATAAAACAGCCAACCCCACCGGATAGTGGTAATGGATCAAACCTCCGGTGACGACCGTGGCCAGGGAGCATATGTTGGCGAAGGAGAGGTCCAGTTCCGAGGTTGTGAGGGCGAAAGAGAATCCAACGGCCAAAATGGTCAAGTAACTGATCTGTTTGAGGACGGTCAAGAGATTTGGACCGTTCAAGAAATTATCAGCCGTTAGGGCAAAAAAGATAAACACCCCCAGCCCGCCCAGGGCCGTACCGTATTTGCTGATAAATCCTTTGAAGCCTTTTGACATTCTCACACTTCCCGGGCCTGATCCATAAAGGCAACAGCCCTTTCCCGGTCGATGGGGTTCAGGGTTTTCCCTTCCTTCTTTATGGAAGTTCCGACGATAAAGGCGTCGGCCACTTCAGCCAATGCCTTGATATTTTGAGCGGATACTCCGGTTCCAACCACCACCGGCGTTTCAGGCACCTTTTCAGCCACCCTGCCGATGATTTCCCTATCCGTCTCCCTTCACGCCCCCGGCCCACACACGCACACGGAATCCGCGAGGCCGATAAAAACCGCCGCAACCGCTATCTCTTCAACCGGCCTTGTGTCCAGGTTGACGGAAAATCCCGCCGTCACATTGCTGATGATGCGGATGTTCTCGGCATTGAGGTGTTTTCTCAAACGAAG
>CAYNYM010000121.1:0-8264 GCA_964401325.1 uncultured Desulfobacteraceae bacterium
TTCCCGCGGTCCGGAGGGCGTCCCCAAGGAACTGCTCATCGATAACCCCTGGCCCCAGAGCAGGCCCGATGCAGCGGAAAAAACATTCAAGGTAACCCTTCACCGCCTCCGCACATCCCTGGAACCCGATATGGGCAAAACTTTCGGTTCCTCCTATGTCCATTTGAAGGACAACCAGGTATATCTGGATACCGAACTCTGCGAGGTGGACGTCCATGAATTTCTCGCTTTACTGAAGATGGGAGAGAAGAGAGAAACCGAAAAGGATTTGAAGGACGCCTTGTCCTGCTACAACAAGGCCATTGATCTCTACGTGGGCGATTTCCTTCCCGAGGATCTTTACATGGAGTGGGCCGGATCCAGGAGAGAAGAATTAAAGCAGAAATATGTGACGACCCTGATGAGAGTTGCGCAGCTTCACGAAAATCGAGGGGCATTGCACAAGGCAAGCTCCTTTTACAAAAAAGCCATCGAGGCGGACCTGTTGCGGAGGTCGCCTATCAAAAAATCATGCTCATTTACTCTCAGCAGGGAAAAAGAAATGAAGTGCTCAAAATATATGAACAGTGCCGGAAAGCCCTGAAAGAAGGGCTGGATGCAGAGCCGGATCAGTTAACATATTCAATTTACAATAGAATTTTATGATAGGTGGCGGTCGTCACCCGATCTGGTTCCGTGTCCAGACTTTCACGGAGGGCTTTAGGTCGCCTTCCCTGCCACTCGGTGCTTTTTAAACGAGCCCCCTCCAAAAGATCTTGAAAGCCTCCAAGCACATTGATCCGAACATGGGGCATTTTTGTCCTGTGTATAGTTTTTCTGATGGATCGGACATTTTCACGAACAGCTGTATTTGGATGCCGCTATAGTTTTTCAAGTCCCGGTCGGCATAGGTGGAGAGATGGGTACTAAGGAGGTGGAACGCATATTCCTTCACTTCTTCGACGTTCAATTCAAAAACTGAACAACTCATACATTACGGCGCCAAAAAAAGGTTTGACAAAACCGTTTTCAAAGGCCATGATATGGCGAAATGTTAAATGAGGGAATTTTGGCATGACACACGTCTTTAACAATTTTTTTAGCTATTATTTTAGCAGGAGGTCCTGTATGGCTTAGCGTGTGCAATGCAACCACCAATAAAGAAAAGTCAAGCGGAGCACACGCTCCGCTTTTTTTATGTCCTAAAATCCCTCATTTTAAATTTGCACCCAGGATAAACATGATGTATGAGACATCCACACAGGATTTACAGGCTTTCACTTCGGCTCCCTCTCGCGTAGAACCCCGTCAATTAAGCCTCAACAAAAGGCTTGGACTGATCGCGCTGATCGATGAGGGAATGCGTTCGAGAGCTGAAAATTCTCCCATTGTCGCCGATCTCTTCAGTGACCTCTGGGAGCTTGTGGGCGCCACCATTACCGGTAGCCGAGTCCATCACCAAAATCCTGAGGGCTCCCGGAATGGTTTTCGTGTCTTCGAAATAAAGGCCGAAAGCGGTGAAAACCTCGGTTATCTCAATATGATTTATCTCAGAAAACCGATTCCCTGTTACTATCTCGCCTATGTGGAGATTGCCCCCTTCTTCAGGAAACAGGGCCTGGGGCATCGCATCCTGGATCACTACAGAGAATTTCTAGCAGAGAAATCCGCCATCGGCATCCTGGATAACATCATCCCCGAGGAGGATCCCACGTTTGACATCTACTTCAAACACTGCTGGGAACCCATAGAGAGCATCCTCGGATCCTTCTTTGCGGACCTTCAGGACAACTACATGGTCTATGTTCCACCGGCCTTTCGGGACAGAGACCTCAAGATGCCGCTGGCCAGATTGATTCATCACCTGAAAAGAAAACGCGATTTCATAGACACGAGGGACAACGAACTCATGGTGAAAAGGGCCATTACAGAGTTCAAGGAACTCTACTCGGCCCTTACAAGTTATTTCGAGCAGGAAATCAAGACGGGAAAAGCCAGCCCCCTCATGCGCTTCATGTTCACCCGTTTTGTCACCAAGCTCATTTCCTTCAGGCGCCGCATCGGAGATCTTCTGGGTTATACCGGAGGTGAATCCATGGAACAGATCGTGCTGGAGAGGGAAGTCTCCATCCTTCATTCCCATTCCTACCCTCCCCTTGAACTTGCCGGGGACAAAGTTTCTATAGAAGGTAACGCCTGGCTGGTAAGACATCTTCCGGACATGCTCAAGGAACAACCGGCACGCTTCATCGAAACACTACCCAATTACCGGCGGCCAAGTCTCCTGGGCTGGATGAACGAGAGAGGGGTGAGCCCTTCCCACACTCTGACGCTCGGTGACCTCATGGACCTTGGCTTTGATCCGACGCGGCTCAAGGAAATCACGATCAACGGAAAAATTTACATTATCGATCGGATGCAGGCAAAGCAGTCTTATGAAATCAAGAGAAAGCAGAGACTTCTCGAAGACCTTGGTCCCAGGGTTGTCGGCATCAAATGCAGGGGAGCTTTCCTGAAGACCATGCCACCACTGAGCGTTATTCGAGACAGGGGCAACGCCTATATATTGCGGCGCAAAATCCCGGGAATCCACTGGGATGAGGCCATTGAGCAACTGCGCATCGATCCGCGATTAAAGGACCTGAATCGAATACTGAAGCTCGATCGACTGCTCCTGCAAAGCGTCCGGGAGGCGCGCGAGCAGATCACACAATGCCTGAAGGCCGAGGACCGGGATCAACCCGACCTGTTTACCTGGTTTGTATCATGGGACCTCAAGAACAACCGACCCAGGTTGGCGGTTGATGCCTCCGGGGCTTTTTTTGAAACCCTGTGGATCGCATAACAATACATTGACCATAAAACAACTAAAATATAGAGGAGGAGAATTTTCAGTATGAGCAAAGGACCATTAAATGGTGTAAAAGTCGTGGAGATCACCATGTTTCAGCAGGGCCCGGTCGCCGGCATGCGGTTGGGCGATCTGGGAGCGGATGTCATCAAGGTGGAGTCGCCCAGTGGAGATCCCGGAAGGGGATTCATGAAAATCATCGGCGCCATGGCAGGACTCAAGGGAAAGAACTACTATTTCGAGCACTGCAACAGAAACAAGAGGAGCATCGTCCTGGACCTGAAGACCGATCGAGGCATGAAAATTTTTCTCAGGCTCATCGACTCGGCGGACGTGTTCGTAAACAATATGAGCATAGAGGCCCCCAACAGGATGGGAATCGGTCCGGATGTTTTGCTTAAGAGAAACCCCAGACTCATTTATGCCCATGCCTCCGGATGGGGACGAAAAGGCCCTGACGCAAAAGATCTATCCTTTGATTATACAGGCATTGCCCGGTGCGGACTCATGCTTTCCTGCGGCGAACGGGATACGCCTCCGGCCCAGATCCTTCCGGGCATCGGTGACGAGGCCGGAGCCCTCATGTGCGCCTGGGGCGTGACCGCAGCCCTTTATGCCAGAGAGAAGACTGGAAAAGGGCAATTGGTTGATACGTCTTTGATGAGCGGACTCATCTCCATGCTCGGCTTTATCATGGCCGCCCCGGCCATGCTCGGTCAGCAGTTCCCGCGAGAGATCCGCGCCCGGGCGGGCAATCCCGTCTACAACCATTATCAATGTAAAGACGGCAAATGGCTGGCCATTGCACACCTTCAACCGGACAGATACTGGCCGAAGATCTGCAAGGCCCTGGGCACCGAACAACTGGAACAGGATCCCCGTTTCAACAGCATCGAGGCCAGAGGGAAAAACGCCGAAGAATTGGTCGCCATCCTGGACCGGGCCTTTGCGACCCACACCAGGGAAGGATGGATGAAGATCCTCGAAAAAGAGGGATGCATCTTCACCCCCGTGCAATCTCCCACGGAGGTTGCTCAAGACCCCCAGGCATGGGCCAACGATTATTTCATAGAATATGACCACCCGGCAGACGGCCCCACCAGAGCGACGGGATTCCCCTGGGTCTTCAGCGAGACGCCGGCGACCTGCCGACGACCTGCCCCTGAATTGGGCCAGCACACCGGGGAAATCCTGGAAGAACTGGGGTATTCAAGGGAGGAGATCAGGGATTACGAAAAGACCATCCTCGGCGGGTGAACCCTGACTTTCAGGTCATCTTCCCTTTAAGAGAAAAAATAACTCCCCCTATTTTTTTATGATTACTTGACTTTATCAGAATAAAGATTAATATGTTGTCATTCATGAAAACCACTAAAAAGGGTGGTTTCGTATTGTCCGAAGGAAGGATCCATTTATCAAGAGTGGCAATCTCCAGTTTGGAATCATGAAAATTTATTTGAAAGGAGGATGTTACTATGGTGAATGGAACTGTAAAATGGTTTAATGAACGTAAAGGATACGGTTTTATCGAACAATCGGATGGCCCGGATGTTTTCGTGCATCATTCAGGGATTAACGCAAGTGGCTTTAAGACTCTGTACGAGGGCGACAAAGTCACGTTTGACATAGAACAGGGGCAAAAGGGCCCTGCTGCAGTGAACGTAACGGCGGCCTAAATCGCTTATTGAATTAGGAAAAGGGTATTCCATCTTCTTAGGATGGAGTGCCCTTTTCCATTTGAGCCTGAGAAGGAAAAAGGCTTGCGGGTTGACACATCAGTTCTCGATTTCTGTGCTATTGGTTGGGTGACTGATGCTTATAAACGCATGGCACGAAATAAGAGAACGGAGGTTTCCATGAATATCTATGTGGGCAATCTGGCTTACGGGGTCACAGAGGAAGACTTGAAAGCCATGTTCGTCGAATTCGGCGTGACGGAAAATGTTAAGATCATTTCGGATAAGTTTTCGAGGCAATCCAAGGGCTTTGGTTTTGTAGACATGCCAAACAACTCGGAGGCGGATAAAGCGATAAAGGCCTTGAATGGAAAATTCATGAATGGACGAAATATCAAGGTAAACCCTGCAGACCCGGGCGGCAAACGTTCCAAACGCCAGGCGCGCAGAAAAAGGTATTAACGTCTGAAAAGGAATTCACCGGTCAACAGGACTTCGCGTGTGGAAGGGCAACCACATCTTTCATTGATCCCCGGACAAGGCACGGGGGATAAAAATATGAAAAGACCGATTGTGACCGTTCTTTTGGGTTTTCTTATTCTGTCCAGCCTTCAGGGCATCTCGACCGGCCAGGAGGGGCGGTCCTTGAAGGAGAAGGAAATGCCGAATAAGGAAAAACATGATTCGAAAATTATCACCCTCATCCCTCCTATCGATGCCTCGAGGCCTGACAAAATGGAGACGGCGACCTTTGCCCTGGGATGATTCTGGGGGCCTGACGCCAGGTTCGGGGTCATAGGGGGCGTTATTCGAACTCGGGTGGGATATGCCGGGGGGATGAAAAAGGACCCCACCTACCATCAACTGGGAGATCATACCGAGACCCTTCAGCTCGACTATGATCCCGCCCGAGTCTCCTACGAACGGCTCTTGGAGTTTTTCTGGGCAAGCCACGATCCAACCATACAATCCCGGTCCACACAGTACAAGGCCGCCGTCTTCTACCACAATGAAGGGCAGAAGAGGAAGGCCCTGGAAACAAGAGACCGTCTTGCCACCAGGATTGGAAAAACCATCCGAACAGAGATCCTCCCTCTTACCCGCTTTTACCTGGCCGAAGGCTACCATCAGAAATACCGACTTCGCAAGGACCCGCAGATTCTTCAGGAGTTCCGGCACTACTATCCCGGTGATGAGGATATCATCCATTCGACGGCCGCGGCGCGGGTGAACGGATACCTCGCAGGTCACGGGACGCCGGAAATGCTGGAGGCCGAATGGACCAGCCTCGGTCTATCGGAAAAGACCCGCAGCAAATTGCACAGGATTCTCAAGACCTTGCATGGGATCACCCCCTGATTTGTGAGGGGACCTTTCGGCATCGATCCGCCCCACCATGGGCAATAAAGCAAAGTAATCCCCGTCAAACCGATCGGACATCTCTTCAACGGTCGCCGGAAACAGTCTCCTGCCCCTATCCCCGTAAAAGATCGCCCTCCCCTCCTTTCCACGGAAAAAGCCGTGATAAGAGGCCCTTCCTATTCAATCCGCCATATGACTTCTCAAGAAAGCAGCAACAGGCCCATATTCACATATGGCTCAACCGGGACAAAAATGATTTGCGGGTTCGTTACAGGTAATCGTGAATTCACTCTCCGACTGAATTGTGGCCCTCAATTTTTTTGACGCCCAAAGCAGCCGGATCTGGGGAGGAGGCAAGGGTTTTTAGGTGTGCCTGAACGAGCTTGATTTCACCGTAAGAGATGCCGGCCCCCAAGGCCTGCTTTATTTCACCAAGTGATTTCCCCTGCATTCGCAAAAGTTCCTGCTCAATTGATTGTCGTTTGTCGGGTGACAGCAGTAAGTTGATATCGACTTTGGCCGTTTCCACCAAATGGGCCATATGACCCTCGACGGTGGAAAGAACCAACCCCCTCTCCTCGGCAATTTGCGAAAGGGTCAGCCCCTTTTCAAACAGTTCGAGGCTGATCTGCCGGGTATCGATTCGGGGCGCTTTTGGTTTACCGGATGGCGTAGCGGCCGGAGTCGGTGTGGGAAGTTTCACCTCCTCGATATGGTGTAGCCCGCGGTATGCGCCAACCATGGCGACCAGTTCCTCTCCGTACCTTTCCGCCAGCCGCTTGCCGATCCCCTTGATCTGCTGCAGGGCCGGCAGGGTGTCGGGCAGGTTGACGGCGATCTGTATCAGGGTCTTCTGGTGCAGGACCAGGTAATGGGCAATCCCTTCATCCTTCGCCTTCCGACTTCGCCAGTCTTTCAGGGTCTGGAACAGCTCAGGATGTGCGATATCGGCTTCGGAGTAAATGACTTCTTTAATTTTTTCCTTTTCTTCTTTGGCGTTTATTTCAGCAGCCGAAACGGCCCGGAAGTACCGTGACAGCGAGAAACCGTTCTCACAGCATTGTACCGCGGCCATTTTAACCCCGATTTCTTCCTGCAGGAGTTTGAGGGCATTTCTTGTTTTTTTTCTCAACTCCTTATTATCCGTGTCTATTTGCAAATAAGGAATCTGCTTGCCAAGGCCTGATGCAATTTTTTCCTGAAAATAGGCCGATGCCTTGGTAATCCGCTCTAAGACCACGGTATCGGCTGCCGGCAAACTGGAATCTGAAAAAAGGCCCCGCAGCTGCCGCAGGAAGTTATCGCCGACGGTGCAGATCTCGTTTTCGGTCATTCTCTGCAGCTCGCGGATATCGTCTACGCCCGGTACTTGGATCAGCCCGGGATTCCCGAGCAACAATGCGACCATGCGGCCCAAAAGGAAACGTAACCGCTGAAAATCGAAACACTCCAGCATCACCTGCCGTTGGTACCTTATTTTTTCCTCCTCAAGTCGCTCCGCCGATGGGGCGTTTTGCTTACCCTCCTCGCTGAAACTGAGCACAGCCATATCGGTTTTCATCGCCTTTAATGAGAGCGGGGTGGAGAGGACCATGCCTTCAAGGGTCCTACACCGGCTCAGTGCCACATAGACCTGTCCATGGGCAAAGGCGGCCTGGGCGTCGATGATGGCGCGATCAAAGGTGAGTCCCTGACTCTTGTGGACGGTGATGGCCCAGGCCAGTTTAAGTGGATATTGGCTGAAAGTGCCGATCTTGTTTTCAGTGATTTCCAGGGTTGTCGGGTCGAGGGTATAGACGATATTCTCCCAGGTTGCCGGCTCGACCACGATCTCCTCTGAATCTTCAGGGCACTTTATCCGGATATCCTTACCGGAGATGCACGTGACCGTCCCAATTTTCCCGTTGAAATAGCGTTTTTCAGGGGAGAGGTCATTGCGCACGAACATAACCTGCGCCCCCGTCTTCAGCTCGAGTCTTGCTGCGGTCGGGTACGTGTGCTCAGGAAAATCTCCTTCGATTTTGGCCTTGAACCTGTGGACCTTTTGCGTCAGCGCTTTGAGCCTGGCATCATTGAGGGTCTCGGCGTTCCGGTTATGGGTGCAAAGCGTTATATAACCGTCACTGTCGGCGGGGACAAAATCAGCGATATAACGCGTATTCAATTCCTGTAGCGCAGACCGGTCAAGCCTGTTGTTACGGACACGGTTGAGGATGTCGATGAAACGGCCGTCCGCCTGACGATAAATATGCCGCAGTTCAATGGTAAACATCTCGGTTTCGCGCAGGGCTCTGCTGCTGAAAAAATAGGGAGACTCGTAGTACCGGTTCAACAGTCGCCACTCCCCTTCCTTGACCCCCGGCGGCAACTGGAACATATCGCCGATCATCAATAGC
>CAYNYM010000122.1:0-8163 GCA_964401325.1 uncultured Desulfobacteraceae bacterium
GGCGATGAAAGTAGACGAGAACGTAACCAAGGGCCAGAATCCAGAAGATGAACCAGCGATACCGTAAGACCTTGCTCAAAGAATCAGCAACCATCGGAGGCTCCTTTCGAGATTTAACGGGTTAAAGAGGTTTAGAAGGGTTGACTTAAAAGTCAATATCCTTTAACGCGATAATTTCAAAGAACCGAAATTTTTGATAACATTAAAGACTAATTCAGTCAATGTTTTGTTAATGAAAATAATATGAAAATAAACAAGAGCTTTCTTCTTGACCCGCAACGTGGAACAAATTTATCATGCCTTCAATTGCGACCAAGGGGGGGGAATTGCGCAGTTTTGGGACCGTGCTGTTCCATAGCTGAATGGGTTTCAAAAAGCGAAACTGTTACACAATTCGAAACCCGTCAACCTGCATCTGTTTTGATTATTGATTATCGCTCCTATCTAACAGGGAGGACCTATGAAAGAGCGCATTCAAAGGCTTCGTGAAGTCAAAGAAGCGGCCGCATTGGGTGGTGGGGTCGAGAAAATTGCAAGGGAACACGACAAGGGCAAGCTCACGGCCCGGGAAAGGATCGATTTGCTCCTTGATTCGGGCAGTTTCAATGAGTTCAACCGGCTTATCAAGCACAGGCTCGGGACCCCCGGGGACGGCATCGTGACCGGCCACGGGACCATAGACGGCCGGAGGGTATGCGTTTTTGCCCATGACGCAACCGTTCTCGGCGGTTCCCAGGGATATTTTCACGGGAGGAAGCTGTATAAGATCCATGAGATGGCCCTCAACATGGGCGTTCCTCTGATCGGATTGAACGATTCCCCCGGGGCCCGGGTTATTCGGCCGGAGTTGGCCGGCAGTGACGACCCGTACCGCGTGAGTGATGAGAAGCATGCAGGGGTTGTTTTCTATATGAATACCGGCTGCTCGGGGGCCGTGCCTCAGATTACGGCCATCCTGGGAAACTGTACCGGGGGGTCGGTGTATTCGCCGGCTCTGACAGACTTCATATTTATGGTGGATGACCTGTCCCACATGTTCATCACGGGGCCCCGGGTGATCAAATCCGTCATGGGGGAGGAGGTCAGCATGGAGGACCTGGGCGGGGCCAAGGTCCACTGTCGCTTGACCGGGGTTGCCGATTTCAGGGTCAGGAGCGAACAGGATTGCATGATGGAGATACGCAGGCTTCTGTCCTTTCTTCCATCCAACTATCGTGAAAAACCTGAGAGGAAAGATTTGGGAGATGACCCGAACCGGGTGACCGGCAGGCTCGAAGATATCGTGCCTGCTAAACCCACGAGAGGATACGATATGCATCAGGTCATTCGGGAAATCGTTGATAGAGGGGATTTTCTCGAAGTGAAACCGGAATTCGCTACAGAAATTATTGTGGGATTTTCCCGGTTGGAAGGTCATACCGTGGGGATTGTCGCCAACCAGCCCATGGTTCGTGCCGGATGTATGAGCGTGGACAGTTCCGATAAACAGGCCAGATTCATCAGGTTCTGCGATGCCTTCAATATTCCGATCGTCCTGCTTGTGGATACACCGGGGTATCTTCCCGGAAAATCACAGGAATATGCCGGAATCATCCGACACGGAGCTAAAGTGCTCTATGCGCTGTCCGAATCGAGCGTACCGAAAATAGCTGTTCTTATTCGAAAGGTCTATGGGGGAGCGGCCTTGGGGATGGGCATTCTGCCGGGGTTCGGAACGGATCTGATATTTGCATGGCCCACGGCCGAGGTGGGTGCCATGGGCGCGGAACAGGCCGTGGCTCTGTTCTATGCCGATGAAATCAAGGAGGCTCCGGACCCGGAAGCGCTAAAGGCTCAGAAGATCCAGGAATATAAGGCCCATTATGCCGACCCACTCTTTCTGGCCTCCGATGTCACCTATGTCCAGGATATCATCGAGCCGGGGGAAACCAGACGCTGCCTCATTCGGTCGCTGAGGCTCATCGAGAGCAAAAAGAGCGTAACGATTTCCAAACGTCACGGGAATATCCCCATGTAAAGGGAGGAGGATCGGCATCCTTGATATCATTCATGAATTTTTTTAAAGGTGCCGATGAACGGCACTCGTGTCAAACAGGTATATAATGACAATATTCATGTGCGGAACGGACGATTGGAAGAAGGGGAAATAATCTATGGAATTTGAGCTGACCGAAGAGCAGAAAATGCTGCGGGATATGGCCCGGAAATTTGGCGAAAATGAAATGCTGCCTACGCTGAGAGAATACGAAGAAGCAAACAGGGTAAATTATGATGTAATAAAAAAAATGGCCCCACTGGGACTGCTCGGAATCCATATCCCTCAGGAATATGGCGGTTCGGGGTATGACTACACCTCTGCGGCCATTATCTGGGAACAACTCAGCCGGGTAAGCTGGACGCAAACACTCATTTCTTTGGGGCACAGCGTCCTTGCCGGTACGATTCTGATGAGTGCGGGCAGTGAAGCGCAGAAGGAGAGGTATCTGTCGCCCATTTGCCGGGGCGAAATGATCATCGCGACCGCCGCCGTGGAGCCGAACGCCGGAAGCGATGCCACAGCCGTTGAAACCAGGGCGGAACTGGACGGGGACGAGTGGGTCGTCAATGGCACAAAGAATTTCATCAGTGCGGGCGGCATAGCGGACACTGTGCTGGTTCTTGCTCAGACGGACAAGAGTCTGCGTACCAAGGGCATCGGTCTTATCGCAGTGGATGCCGGGACGCCGGGCTTTTCAAGTACCCCTATCCAGATGATCGGTGCCCGCTCCGGGGACATATCCACGCTTGGGTTCCTGGATTGCCGGGTGCCCAAGGAAAACCTCATTGGAAAAATAGGACGGGGCCTTCAGAATGCCCTGACAGGGATTGATACGGCACGGCTTTTTATTTCCGCCGGAGCCGTCGGCATGGCGCAGTCCTGTCTGGATGCCTGTATCAAGTATTCAAGTGAGCGCGAGCAATTCGGAAAACCCATTGGCAGTTTCCAGTTGGTCCAGGAAACCATAGCCCGATTGGCGGCCGAGATCCAGGCCATCAGGTGGCAGGTCTATTACGCTGCCGAACTGAAAAGCAAAGGGCTTGCGCACGGGAAGGAACTTTCCTCGGCAAAAATGCTGGCCAGTGAACTGGCAGTGAAAGCGTCGACTGAAGCCGTAAGGTTGCATGGTGCCTATGGTTGCACGGATGACTACCCCGTGGCCCATCACTATCGTGACGCGGTCCTGACCACGATCCTCGGCGGGACATCGGAAATGCACATATTGACGATCGGGCGGGAGCTATTGGGAATAAATGCGATGACTTGATACCCGAATCTTGAATCGGCCATCCCGAGGGGTAAAAAAATGGCATGGGTTTGGATTGGTGAAAAGAGGCACGTCTCCGGTCACGGCCTATTGGCAGTTGAATGGGTTTAGAAACCCTAAACGGGCACAAAAAATATTTTGTTCTGTTATTATAAAAAAATATCTTCCGGCATCTGTCTTTTTCTGTTATTTTTTTGGTACACACCTGATTCCTGAGGATTCCTGACATTTTGGGCGAAGAATATTTTTTTGCTTCGCAGAAATACCCGTTATCCGGTTTTCCGTTTCGTGGAATATGCGGCTATCCCAGAACAGATAATTTGAAATCCCTTTTTTATCCAACATTAAGGTAAAGGATCGGTATCGGCCATTTATTGTTTATTGAACCTGTCTCTCTGCGGAGGCGGGAGTATAGGACATGGGGCGGTATCCCCTGGGAAAAAGTACCATCGAAATATGTCTTGACGCCATGGACGGACTTTCGATTGAAACCTGAACCATGGCGATAGAAAGAGATGGGGAAAATGAATATCTATGTTGGCAATCTTGGCTATCAGGTGAGTGAAGATGAGCTCAAAGCCGCCTTCCAAGCCTATGGTGATGTCGAATCTGCAAGGATCATCACAGACCGAGACAGTGGTCGGTCCAAAGGCTTTGGGTTCGTCGAGATGCCTGATCGCGGGCAAGCGACGGCAGCCATCCAGGGACTTAATGGAACGGAGCTCAGCGGAAGGGCAATCAACGTCAATGAAGCACGTCCGAAAGCACCTCGCGACAGCCGCGGCGGTGGATTCGGCGGCGGTCGAGGCGGTGGTCGCGGGGGCGGTTTTGGGGGAGGCCGAAGCCGGTACTGATCCCTGAACCAAATTAAATTTTCCGGGGCCGGAAGGTGGAGAACATCTTCCGGCTTGCATTTTCAGGACGGTGGAAGAGCCCCAGGCTGTCTTGAATGATGTAACTCCATAACCGGAATTTGCGACTTTTTTCAAAATACTTGGGTAACTACTTGGCTAGATAGGCTGCAGGCATTTAGGCTGTGAGGTACCGCAGGAAGGGAACATGCGTGATCATAGGAAACTCAGAGCGTTTGAATTGGCTGATGAAGTTTCTAGCTGTGAATCAAGAATTGTGGAAGCCGAGAAGGTTTTGGGCGCCCTGCTTGGATCAATACGCGGATAGTGAAGGGTTCGGAGACTAATAGCCTTTAGCCTGCAGCCTAAACAACCTGAACAGTTACGTTCATTTCATGAATGACTCCAAGGCGGAGCCTCGGCGTCCAATGCCAGTGTTGATCAGAGGCCTCACACATGAATCTCATCTTCTTCGGTATCGTCCTTGTTGCCTTCCTTACGGCCTACTGGCATCAGATCACATGGGTGCCTGAGATCGGAACCGTATCACCCATGGAAGAACTGACCAAGAGCATGATAGAGAGCGCTGCAGGTTCCGTGGAACTGGCACTGGGCCTCATCGGCGTCATGACCCTTTTTCTGGGACTTATGAAAGTGGCTGAGGCGGGCGGACTGTTGAGGGTGCTCTCCCGCCTGATTCGTCCCCTGATGGTGAGACTTTTCCCTGAGGTACCACCGGAACATCCGGCCATGGGGGCCATGATCTTAAATATGTCCGCCAATGCCATGGGTTTGGGAAACGCCGCCACGCCGTTCGGCATCCGGGCCATGCAGGAACTGGACAGGTTGAATCCGAATCCCGGAGCCGCGACGAATTCCATGGCACTTTTTCTTGCCATCAATACGTCCAGCATTACCCTGCTGCCCACGGGAGTGATTGCTATCAGAGCGGCCGCAGGGTCCTCGGACCCGGCGGGCATCCTGCCCACCACGCTCTTTGCCACCTTTTGTTCGACGCTCATTGCCCTTGTTGCAGCAAAAGTCTATGCCCGATTCTTTCGAACAGGCCATGAACATGGAACAGGTGAGTTTGAGGAACAAACCCGGTCTGTGCCGGATGACGGCGAAATACCCGATTTTGCCGCTCAGGCCTACCCTGTGTGGATCAGTGCCCTTTCGATGGGTTGCCTTTTGTCCATGATTCCCCTTACCGTGTTCTACGGCAGGATTCTTTCACCGTGGATTATCCCGGTTCTCATGACAGGATTTCTCCTGTTCGGGGTGATTAGACGCGTCCATGTTTATGAAGTCTTCGTGGAAGGGGCCAAGGAAGGGTTTCAAGTGGCCGTCAGGATCATTCCATTTCTTGTGGCCATTCTTGTGGCGGTGGGCAAGTTCCGTGCCAGTGGCGCGATGGACCGCCTCGTGGCATGGTTCGGCCCTTTGACGGGAAGCGTCGGATTGCCTGCTGAAGCTCTGCCCATGGCCCTCATGCGCCCGTTATCGGGTTCGGGCGCTTACGGGATTTTGGCATCCATCATCAATGACCCGGGTATCGGACCGGATAGCTACATCGGCTACCTGGTCAGCACCCTTCAGGGATCCACGGAGACGACCTTCTACGTCCTGGCCGTGTATTTCGGAGCCGTTCGGGTGCGGCGTGTTCGCCACGCCATGGCGGCAGCCCTCACGGCTGATTTCGCCGGAATTATCGGGGCGGTGGCGGCGTGTTCTTATCTTTACGGTTAATGGGTAATCATTCTATCTGAAGGCGTTGAGCTTGTATGACAAAACTCAGAGAGCAACTCATCCAGATTCAAAAAAAGACATATCGTAACAGCGTCAGGTTGGTCAAGGAAAGCCTGGGGGGCAATCAGGGGATTGCCGTCTATGAAAAGGAATATTTACGCCATTTGAAGGACTATGAAAGCACTTCAAGTAAGGCGGATCTGATTAAAAGGGTCCTGGCCGCCGATCTGATCTTTCATGGCGACTATCACACACTCATGCAATCACAAAATTCCGTTTTGCGTATCCTTCGTGAAATTCAGGGTAAACGAGAGATAATCCTGTGCCTGGAGATGTTTCACGGAAATGATCAAAGGCATATAGACCGTTTTGTCTCCGGTGAATTGTCCGAAAAGTTATTCCTAAAAAAAATCGATTATGCCAGGAAATGGCCCTTTCGTTGGAAGTATTGGAAACCTATCATTTGTTTCTGCCGCGAAAACAATATCCCTATCTTGGGTATCAACACACGGGTCGATGGAGGCAAAGGCATAAAGAAGCTCAGAATGCGTGATCAATATTCAGCTGGTATTATTGCCAAGGCTTTTATACGAAATCCCGGAAAGCTCATTTACGTGGTTGATGGCGATTATCATATCGCCCCGGATCATCTTCCGAAAAGCGTCGAGCAATTATTGAAGTCATTGGATGAGGTGGTCAAGATTTTTATTATTTTTCAAAACGCAGAAAGTCTTTACTGGAAGCTTTGCAGTCAAGGCCTCGAGGAATCGGATGTCCTCAAAGTCAACTCAAACATGTACTGCTTGATGAATACTATGCCTGCAAATAAAATCCAGTCCTATTTGAACTGGTTGGAGTATTCCGAAGATGCCTATTTCCCCGTGCATCGGGACTGGGAGAGCGATGCTTTTGAAGGAAGAGGTGTCATGGTGCATGAAATGGTTGCCACCCTTTCCTCAATTTTAGATTTGGAGTTCCCCCCCGAAGCCTTGGAGAAATTGACGGTTCACTACCCGAACAATTTGCATTTTATGGGCCTTATTGACAAAACACCTGAATTAAAGGGGCAGCTTCAACTCATCAAAGGAAAGATCAAGAATGGAGAAGGATTCCTTTTGGAATATGAGCGTGACGGAGAGAATACATACCTCATTTATCTCGCGAACTCAAATATTAATATGGCTGCCGAGGAAGCATGTCATTTTTTAAATGCCGTCCTGCGGGGGCCTTTGAAAAATTCCATCAGCCCTTTTGACCTTTTTTATCGGAATGTTATGACTGAATGTCTGGGGTTTTTTGGGAGTAAGTTTATTAATGAGAAAAGGAAGTCGCAATCTGAGAACGCGCTTAGGAAATTCTTGGGAAAGATAAAACGGGGGGAACATAAGCCGGGCGATTCAGAGACCGTGCAAGTTGCCAGATACATTTTGCAGCACTTTTATCTGGAGAGAAAAAATACCGATAGAACCGAATTTATAGACAAGTTTTTTGTGCAATTCATGACGCAGGGTGCCGTTTCCCGAATGTTCAGTGCGCAACTGGGTTATATGTTGGGTAACAAACTCTACTATGCTGTAAAAAGAGGGAAATTCCCCCTCGGAAGGATACGGGAGATGTTTCGTGATCCATTTGATAAACCGGAAACGGCGTTTAATTGCTACCTGGACGTCACCAAGCGGGTTAAGACGGTAAAGCATGTCAGTCGATTATGAGAGATACTGAACCCGGATTTTGGCATTAGTTTAGAAGCTTGAAGAAATGAAGGATACTGGTCATGACCCATCCGTATCTGAACGCGTCTTAAAAAGCCAAACAGCTATGGATTTTGTAAGTGCCCAATTTTCAAGAACGCTGAATATGGAACGTCCAACTTCGAACGTCAAAGGGTATTGTCGCACCGATAGGGTCTGCCGATGTCTGCCCGCAACACTGGAAAATGGCCTATGCCGCCTCTTTCTTTTTCTCCCGGGGAACGCGAAGGGTGCGACGCTCTTGAGCCGAGAGAACGGCCTTTCGCATGCGCACGGAGCGTGGCGTGATTTCCAGCAATTCGTCTTCGCGGATAAAGCTGATGGCCTGCTCCAGGGTCATCGGTTTGATCGGGGAGAGGATGACGTTGTCGTCCTTTCCGGAGGCCCGCATGTTGGTCAGTTTTTTTTCCTTGCAGGGATTCACCCCGATATCCTGACCTCGGTTGTGCTCGCCCACGATCATGCCTTCATAGACCGGATCGCCGGGCACCACAAAGAGGCGGCCCC
>CAYNYM010000123.1:0-8163 GCA_964401325.1 uncultured Desulfobacteraceae bacterium
AGGCCAGGGGCAGACCGATATAAATGGTCCCCATGTACAGGATGCTCGTGTAGGCAATGGACCACATCCCGGCCAGGAGGACATAGAACGTGATAAAGATGCCGCTTGCCAGGGCCATCCATCTGAGCGGCAGTCCGGTGATGCTGGCCGTAATCGAACCGAGGGCCGTATTCGTTATGACGAGAAAGCAGGAATAGGCCACGATATTTAAAAGGGCATTGGCCTTCCAGTTCCTGGTATCATAGAGATAATAGAGGTATTCGGGAATGGTCTGAATCCCGTATTTTCGGTAATAGTGAGAAAAAAAGAGCCCGAAGACAAGAATGCCCATCCCTGCCGAGATGTGGTACCAAATCACCCCCATGCCCTGGGTGAAGGCCCTCTCGGCGCATCCCACGGTCCCCAAACCGCCGACATATTCCGCAGCAATGGCCATGCCCACATAAAAAAGGCCCATCTGTCGGCCGGACACCATCATGTCCTCCGCCCCCTTGATCTTTCTGGAGGCCAATGCCCCAAGACCCAAAATGACGAGAAGATATCCAATGAGGACGACGATCTGAATCGTGTTTTCCATCAGGTCGCCGGTCCTATAATCCCAGGAATGTGAGAGTGAGAGCGAAGACGGTCAGTACAATGTAGATTTTCGCAAACAGCCTGTCCCCTTCACAGACAATGGACAGGTTCTCCAGGTCACTCTTGGGGATCGATTTTTCCAACTCTTGCAGGCCACCGATTTCATAAGGCGTTTTCATAAGCACTATTGTCCTTTTTTTGATGTCCTTTGTCTCCCGGTTCTCCCGGAGAGAACCGGAAAAAAGGAACTGATTCTTCATACGACCGGATAGGTTTTTCACTTTTTTTGTCTGGGCAAAGATCTTGGACTGGCTTGAGTCCTTCATGGGATGAGATGGCGCTGGAGAGGTTTGCGGGATTCTGAGCCGGTCAATTTTTGACAACAATAATATGCATGAAATCTAAATATGTCAACTATTAAAGACAGAGCTTCCTTCTCTCCCCGTAAATAAGACAGGCATCTTCCACTCGCTTATCGCATAATACGGGATATGGGGGCGGTTTCGACGCACACCAAATCCTGCCCCGGGGCTATCTGACGCCTTCCCTGAGGTGGATCACCATAAAGAAATGACAGGGTTCCTGCCCCGGGTTACTGAACCGGCGTGTGCAATCCCCGTAAAATGTGATCGAATCCCCCTCTTTTAATGCGATCGTTTCCTTTTCGATCTCACAGATCATACTCCCGCTGGTCACGGTAATATGGATGAGGGTCTCGGAAAAGCGGGGAGGGATAGTTCCCAGATTACTTTGAGGGGCAAGCTCATAACAGAGGATATCCGTTCCCTCTTCTGCGGCCATGGGGGAAAGGATGAAGCGTTTCGCTCCGGACCCGGAATCGATGAGGACATGCCTTTCAGCCTTTCGAATCACCTGGAGGTCCCGTCGCCCCTTCTCTTCGATGAGCGAAGAAATCGTGCACTCAAGTCCTCCGGCAATCTGCGAAAGCACCCGGATAGTGGGGTTTTTCACATCCCGTTCAATATCGGAAAGCATGGCCCGGCTGACACCGGCGCGCATCGCAAGTGCCTTCTGGGTAAGGCCGAGTTCCCTTCGCCGTTCTCTGATTCTAAATCCCACCTCCATCCGACATCCCCTCCCCCATAAGAGGTCATTTTTATCACGTAATCATCCTAGGAAATACGCTATTGTATACTTTAGACCAAAGAATGTCTACTAAAACAGCATTTTGTGTCAAAATTTAGCTTTGGCGTTAATGGCGACTCCACAAGGGCCGCTGGCATCTTTCGGCCGGTAAGGTTTATGGCTCAACTGAAATCCAAGATGGTTCCCGGCAAACTCTGTGGTTGATAACGCCCTGCTGAGCGCATAGAATCCAGACAGACCGGACATCAATATATTGGAGCGTGTTATCGGGGAAATATTTGGTTGCAACCAAAATTGCCCAAGATTGAATTGTGGTCGCTCCAAATATACGGGAAAGGGAAAAAAGCGGAGTTGACCGGCTTCATCTGTGGGAATAAAGTGCAGATATATCGGATTGAAGGTTAGCCCGTGAACCTCGGCATGAAAAAAGAGCATCGTCACCGGAAACTCATGTCGGGCATGTCTTGAACATTTCAGCAATTTTCAACGAGGTAAGCAATGACACCGCGAAACGAATCGGCCGACAGGCTGGACCGACTACAGGCACATATGGAGGAAGCCCGGATAGACCTGATTGCAATTGCCCCAACGCCCAGTATGCGTTATCTGCTGGGCTTTGCACCATTGGCGGATGAACGGCTCTGCCTTCTGCTTGTCACCACCCGGGGCACCTGCCTGGTGGCGCCCGAACTCACCGCCGACCAGATTGAGGAGCACACGGGCGTAAAAGCGGTCCGCTGGGACGATGCCACGGGACCCGATCAGGCCCTGTCGAAGGCTGTAAGCATGCTCGGGGTGCATCCAGGAACGGTGCTGGCCGCCGATGCCGCGATGCGCACAGATATGTTGCTGCTGCTGCAGGAGACGATTGCCCCCAAACGGACCCTTTCCGGGGGCAAAATCATGTCTGCATTGCGCATGCGCAAATCGCCCGCAGAGATCGAGGCATTGGCACGCGCCGCCGCTCAGGCCGACCGTGCGTTAATGGCTGGAGCGGACGGCTGCCGGCCCGGCGTGACCGAGCGAGAGGTGGCCGAAAAAATCGCAAACTACTTTCGCCGGGATGGGGCAGAGACGGTCGATACCACCATCGTGGCTTCGGGTCCGAACAGCGCCTTCCCCCACCACCAGGCCGGGGACCGCACACTTCAAATGGGTGACACGATCGTCATTGACATCGTCGCCACCCTGAATGGGTACAAATCGGATGTGACCCGCGTGGTCCACCTAGGCAAACCGTCACCCGAGGTCCGGGATGTCTATGATGTGGTGCGTGAAGCGAACCGCCTCGGCCGTGAAACGGCCCGCGCCGGGGCAAGTGCCCGCGATGTGGACCGGGCCGCACGTGCCGTGATCGAGGAGGCGGGGTACGGCCCTTATTTCATCCATCGCACCGGCCACGGCCTGGGAATGGACATGCACGAGGCACCCTGGATCACAGCCCGGAACACAACCATACTGGAACCCGGCATGGTCTTTTCCGTTGAACCGGGCATCTATTTGGAAGGCCGGTTCGGCATCCGCATCGAAGATATCGTCGTGGTAACGGACAACGAATGCCGCTGCCTGACCGGGTTGGACCACGCGCTCATTGTCAAGCCCTGAATGGAGGCCCTGATCCACCATCAAGGCATGCTATGCCAACTAGGCGGTCGGGGGAAGTGGACATGAGCAAACCAACTGTGCCCCGTGACCCCCGGCAGGCCTAGAGTCTGACCTTGGTTCCGAGCCCCTTTTTCACCGCCTTTTCAAACACCAGGGCCCCGGTCATCACATCATGGCTGGCAATACCCATGAGCACCGCGCCGCGAAGGCCTTCGCGCACGCCATCCTTCTCACCGGCGCAGATCTGGCCCATGTCCGCATAGATCCCGTCTTTTCCCGGGTAACCTTTCAGGAAATAGGTGCCCTGCTCCTGGGTCCAGAGATACTGGTTTTTGTTATCGCAAACAAAATTGCCTCCCATGACCTTCTCGTCCATAGCGGAGTCGTAGTCCACGGAAATGGCCAGTACCTCCTCCTTGAGCCACTCCCGTTTCACAAACCGTTCAGGCCTTTCCACGATGGGCGTGCAGGTGACCACCACATCCGCATCGGCCACGGCGGTCTTCACATCATCACATGGCACGAATTCCGCATTCGGCAGGGCCGACCCCATGTCGGAGAGAAAATTTTTCACCTGGCTTTCCACCGGATCATAGACCTGTACCCGTCTTAGCCCGGGGAAGACCTCGCGCATGGCAATGAGGTTGACCCGACCCTGAACCCCCAAGCCGATCATACCGGCGACCTCGGTTTTCGGATTCCCGAAATACTTGGCATAAACCCCCGATGCCGCTCCGGTTCGCCAGGCCGTTATCCAGCCTGCATCCATGACGGATTTAACGATACCGGTCTCAGGGTCAATGAGACAGAACACACCGGTAATGTAAGGCAGGCCCTTGGGTTGGTTGATGGGATATCCGGACACGCACTTGATGCCGCAGACATCCGCCGTCCCACCCACACAGCAGGGCATGGCATGAATAAAGCAGTCCTCGCGGGGATGTATGCCGATTTTCGCCGGCATTTCCACTTCGCCCCTGCCCAGGGCCGCAAAACCTTGTTCCACCCTTTCCATGACCTCCTTCATGGTAATCCCTAGCGAATCAATCTCTTCCATAGACAGCCACAGCACTTCGAAACTCATGGTTTCCCTCCGTTTTTTAGCGCTTGACAACATTCAAACGACGCTTTTCCATGACTCGGCCAAGAGCTGCCCTCACGCAATTCCATTTTGACAGCCGATCCGAGATCTTCAAGGCTGTAAAAAAAGGGGATTAACCAAATCTGGCCATCCCCTTGATAGTTTCTGAAGCCACCGCGCGGAATCGAACCGCGGACATCCTCATTACGAGTGAGGTGCTCTGCCAGCTGAGCTACGGTGGCTTAATTTTGAAGGATCCAAATATAGTGATTTTTTCCCCTCGTGTCCATATATTTTTAACGGTAGTTGCGTTGTTTAGGTTCAAAGGTTCACGGTTCACGGTTAAAAAATAGATCGAAGGAGTCTATACGAAAACAACCGCACTGCCCACCCTGTTTCTGAAATACCAACACCGTCTAGCTGACCGGCCCAAAATAAAAAATCCATACCTGGCTCAGAGGCCTGATAAATCTTTCCCTTGCCCCCCTCACCGTTCTTCAATATGATGGGTTCCGACTGTTTTCCCTGAGATCTTTCCTTCAAATATTTAATCGAGGTAAACCCATGAAACAACCTAAAGATTACATCATCTTTCCCCTGGATGTGCCCACCCGTGACGAGGCCATGAAATATGTCCAACTCCTGAAAGACCACGTGGGTCTCTTCAAGGTGGGGCTGGAACTTTTCATCAGCCAGGGTCCTCCCATCCTCAAGACCATCAACGAGGTGGCCGGGAACAAGATATTCCTGGATCTCAAGCTCCACGACATCCCGGCCACGGTGAAGCGCGCCTTTATGGTGGCCAGCTCCTACGCCCCTGAATTCGTGACGGTCCATTGCGATCAGGGGGAAGGGAGTCTCAAGGAGGTGGCGGAAAACAACCCGGGCCGCACCAAGATCCTGGCGGTCACCCTGCTCACGAGTCTCAACAGTCAAAACCTTGAGGTCATGGGCTACAAAGACCGGTATATCGAGAGCATCCCCGAACTTGTCCTCTTAAGGGCCCGAATCGCAAACGATGCAGGCTGCCAGGGCATTGTCTGTTCCGGCCATGAGGTGGGCATGATCAAAAAAGAACTGCCCGATCTCATTGCCGTCACCCCCGGGATACGCCCGGCCTGGTCCCTGGTGGACGGGGACGATCAGAAGCGGATCGTCACCCCCCAGAGGGCGGTTCAGGACGGCTCCGACTATATCGTGGTGGGGCGCCCGATCAGGGACGCAAAGGATCCGCAGGCGGCGGCTGAAAAACTGGCAGAGGAGATTGCATTAGGTCTTTAATGGGGTCTTTCCCCGAAGGCATGGGTTTAAAGCGAGGAATCGATCGCACCTTGTCGGGAAAATTTCAGGGATTGGCCCGACCCCCGGATTTTAACGAATTCAGGTTACAGGTCCCTGGTGAAAGTCATCTTTGCTCCCACAGTCGCCGGGATCCACTGCTCCCGGAATTTTTCCATCAGGATGCGCTGGGCATGATAGCCGGTGCAATGGAAGGCCGCAATATGTTCGACCCCGACCTGTGAAATGCATGCCATGGTTTTTTCCATCTGCTTCTCACCGGCGCTGTTCAAATGCAGTCCCCCCAAAAGGGCATGGATTTTTTTGTCCGGGAACCGCTCTTGGGCCTTTTTCAGGGTGTTCACGGCTCCCGCGTGGCAGCAGCCGGTCAGAACGACCAGCCGCTCGTCTCCCAATTCGACAAAAATAGCCTGGTCGTCTTCGATCTCGTCGTGAACCCGCTCCCCCTCGATCTCCACAAAGGCATTGGGCATGCCCGGCTCAAAACCAGTGACTCTCTCAATCTGGCCCGAGAGATGGACCCCGGGCATAATGGTGGAGGGAGTTGAACGCATTTCGATTCTGGGACCGAACTGAGCGACCACCCTTTCATCGATCTCCCAGGGACCGGCATAGGTGCCGTCCTTTTTCAGCACAAAGCGTTTTCTGCCATAGGCCTTTGGATGAAAAAAAAGTCTACATTCCTGTCCCGCTTCCTGGAGAACGGGGAACAGGCAACCGTAATGGTCGACGTGTCCGTGACTCAGGACCAGGAAATCAAGTTGGCTGAAATCCAGTCCCAGGAGTTCAGCATTATGCAGGAGGACCTGCTCGCTCCTCCCAAAATCATACAGGATACTGTGCTTCTGTCCCTGATTCCAGACGTCGATCCAGAGGGAAAGTCCCTGCTCGGCCCACAACATGGACCCTTTCCCCGGCACGGGATATGCGGCCACTTCTGTGGATGGGATAAATATATCGATATAATTGTCGACAAGAACGGTAACCTCGACCCTTTCGGCCATTGTCTTCCTCCTGGAACCCTGCGGGCTTTGTAACGGTCAAGCCCCTCTACACGAGGCATTGCGGGTTCCCTGCAGGGGGAGCAGAGACCCGTCCCAGTCATTCTGATAAGGTTGACCGGGAACAGGATTGAAGCCCTGTTCCCGGTCGGGGCAGAAGGACTCGGTTCTAATCGGACAAGCCTTGACTTCGCACTGAATTACTCGATCCACCCTTTTTCTTTGTAATACTTCAGGGCGCCGGAATGCATGGGAATTCCGAAATTCCGTCCCATTTCCTCCTCTTTACCCAGGGCGATGGCCTTGACAACGGTCTTGTAGTGTCCGAAATTCTCAGAAATGCTCTTTGCAATACTGTAGGCGGCCTCTTCGGGCATATCCTTGCTGCACAGCGCCACAACGTAGGCGACAATCCCCTTGACCGGGTAATCGACGCCCTTATAGGACCCCTTCGCGAGCGTATAGGGGGCCAGCCCTTTGTGGTCCTTTAGTAAGGTCGCGATCGCTTCGTCCGACAGGGAAAGGAGTTTGATCGGTCGCTTACTGCCCGCAGCGATAATGGGCGGAGCCGGATAGGCCATGGCACCGTAAAGAATGGCATCGATATGGCCGTCGATCATTTGCTGCCCCGCCTCCCTGAAACTCATATAGCGGGTCTTGAAATCCTTAAAGGAAAAACCATAGGCGTCCAGAACGTACCGCGTCACCGGGGCGATAGCGGAACCCTTCGGCCCCGGCGTCATGGCTTTGCCTTTCAGCTGTTTGACATCATCAATCCCCGAATCGGCCCACACGGCGAACTGCGTCGGCTCCGGAAACAGGACCGCGAGTCCGCGGATGTTTTGCATTTTGCCGTACTTCTTGAAAAACTCAATCCCGTCCCAGGCCTCTGCGGCCATGGTGGAGAAGGAAAAACATACATTCAATTTTCCTTCATTGATTGCCACGACATTGGCCGCTCCCCCCAAGGGTAGCGTAGACCCCTTGAGATCGGGATTCGCCTTCAGTGCATCATTCAGCATTGCGGTTCCCAGGGCTTGCCACACACCGCCTGCCGGCGCCGTTCCCCAGCGAACTTCATAAGCGGATGCCCCTGTCGCCATTGCGCCAACCATAAAAAGAACGGCAAAAACCAGACAAATTTTTAAAACCCTTTGACTCCTCATCATAATTCTCTCCTCCTTTCATACCTTCAATGTCATTGGTGCATAAGATTAATGCTTGCTTCACAAAAAAATCAGGTCACGCGGCCTTTTCCCGCTCACCCATGATCAGGATACCTTCGCCTGCGCGATGGCACCCCGGCCATAGAATTGCGTCACGATCAGCAGAGCGAACAACCCTATGCCCACCAGACTGTTCGTCAATGTGGGATGAATAAGAAGGACTGCCGCCACTAGGGCCACGATTCTTTCAAACCATTTCAGATGTCGCATCATATATCCTTCACCCGCAATGGCAAAACAGGATGCGCCCAGGCAGGCGGTCAAAACG
>CAYNYM010000124.1:0-8149 GCA_964401325.1 uncultured Desulfobacteraceae bacterium
TATGTGATCACGCATATTCCCTTCCTGCGGTACCTCACAGCCTAAATGCCTACAGACTATCTAGCTGAGTAGTTGCCTCGGTTTTATATAACACGGCATCACCGCTATAAGTCAAATACCAGAGAGCTATATCTTGCACCACCCCCGATTAAGGTGCCATTTCATTCCATTATAATCTCCTTCAGTGAGTAGCTGACACTCTCATTTTAGGAGATTTTTTATTTCTCGACACCAATCACGGGAATAGCCATTGTTCATACCACCGGCATGCCAGTGGATTATTCCTTCGATTTAGCGATATCACACATATTTTATTTAATTCTTGGAAGTCGGCCCTTGACAATAAAGCTTTGTGTTGATACCGTTTTAGCTATAATATGTTTTAGTCAAACAATCAATGCTCGGAGTTGATCAATGCCTATTCTTTACTGAATACTTTATATCCGCATTGCAATGGCAATTTATATATTCATTTTTTGCGGAAATCCTTGTCATTGCAGTTTTAAAATCGGAGGAAGAGGAGATCTTCGTGTTGAAAGGCTTACAAAAACGGGTTCAAAAAATTTTTTCCCAAAATAGCGAAGAAAAAAGTTTGACACTTAACGTGCAGCTTGACGAGGAAGCAGGCATGCGTCTCAAACGATTGAAAGCCAAAATGCCGAGGTCGGATGAAAATCAGATGGTCAATCTTGCGCTGAAATGCCTTGAGCAGAAGTGGAATCTCATTGTCAAAAGGCAGGCGATCAAAAGGGTGCGCACTTTAAAAAATGAAGGCATGAATCTGGAACAAATTGCAAGACGCTTAAACGATGAGCATTTCCCTACCCCTACAGCATCCCATCATTGGTCTAGCGATTTGATATTAGATATCCAAAAGTATGTCAAAGAAGAGGCTGTTTCCAATGATCCTATTTGGCATGCCAGGAAAGATATGAACGACTAAATATTAATTTATCTTGAATCCCTAGCGGGACAATGAAAGGAGCAAAAAATACATGTGTACCTTATGCGGACATTTCTCTGAAAATGGCGCAATCGTTTCAAAAGATGTCTTTGATATGATGAAGAAAATGGCCCATCGTGGCCCGGATACCCACGGGGTGTATCTGGATGGACGGGTCTATAATGTCAACCGTATCGAAGAATTGGCCGGAGTACTCAAAAATAATTCCCGCATTGCACTTGGGCATTCCAGGCTGAAAATAGTTGGGAATGAGCCATTGGGCCAACCTTATACCTCCTGCGATGGAAGACTTTCCTTGATTCATAACGGCGAGATCTACAACTATCAAAAGCTCAGATCCCTTCTCTACAAGACCCACAACATAAAGACGTCAAGTGACAGCGAGATCATCGTCCACTTGCTTGAGGAAACCTACCAGGGGGACCTATTGGACGCCATGAAAAAGGTCATCCGTCTTCTTGACGGCATGTACACCATCGCTGCAACGGACGGTCAGTCGATTGTAGTGGCCCGGGACCCCATTGGCAAGAAACCTTTTTACTATGTCCGTAATGAAGAGGTCACCTACTTTGCATCTGAAAAAAAAGCTCTTTGGAACGGCAAGGACAACCCGATACGTGTACTTCCGGGCGATATTCTTCAAATCAATGGCGATGGTCCCAAAATACACGATGGGTTCTATCTCCAACTCCCCCAAATAGATATTGTCGATTTCCGAGAGGCCGTGGAGGTTTACAAGGATGTACTGATTGGGGCCGTTCAAAAAAGGCTGACGGGCCTTACGGAATCCCATATCGGGATGATTTTTTCTGGGGGTATTGATTCCGTGCTCATTGCAAAGCTGTTGCAAAGGGAAGGAAAGGACGTCATATGTTACTGCACAGGCACCGTTGATTCCGAGGATGTCGCAGCGGCCAAATCTGTTGCAAAAGACCTGGGCCTCGAACTCAAAGTAACGATCATTGACGAAACCACAGTGGACGCCCTCCTGCCCGATATCATCAGAGATGTGGAAGAAAGCGGGCTTCTCCAGGTTGAAGTGGCCATCCCCATGTACATGGCCGCCGCACTTGCCGCAAAGGACGGTATCAAGGTGATGTTTACCGGTCAAGCCGCAGACGAGATTTTTGCAGGGTATCCGTGGTATAACGATGTCCTGGAAAACTCAGGATACCTGCGTCTTCACGAAAAACTCTGGGAAGATCTCACCTTCCTTTACACGGACACCCTCGAACGTGAAGACAAACTCACGATGGCCCATTCAATAGAACTGCGTGCACCCTATCTTGATCGTGATGTCATTCATACCGCGATGCGCATTTCTCCTCGCCTAAAACTGGACGGCGCTAACGATACATTGCGAAAACGTGTTCACAGGCAAGCGGCTGTGGAATTGGGGGTTCCGCCTTATTTGGCTTTTCGGGGAAAAGACCCGGCTCAGTCCGGATCAGGGATTCATGGCATTATAGAAAGAATAGCCAATTCAAAAATAGCAGAGGTGGACAACAATCTGGTAAATGTCAATATCAGAAGAGACAAGGGCAGCCTCTATCGATATGGAGAGGGTGATTATGGACAAGAGGAGCCCCGGTACTATCTCCAAAGCCTGGAAGAAAAGATCAAACAAAATTTCATCTCTCCCTTTCTGGCAGCCTAGGAGTAAATCAAAAAATACTCGCCATATGGGGGTTTTCAGGCACCGAAATGAGGCGCAAAAAAAAACGAAAAAAATCAATATGTATTTCCCAAATAAACTACAAGTCGACAAACATCCACAGACATGTGGAGAGGATCAAGCATATCATCGATACGCGCAGGTCCTGTGATCTGATTGTTTTCCCCGAACTGATGCTTCACGGCCACCCTTCTTTCGATAAACCCGAGGGTTTTCTCTACAGGAAGATGAAGGTCGTTTACCGTTCCCTATCGAAAGATCTCTATGAGCATATCAAACGAGTGAGGGCCAGGGTCATCATCGGTGAGGTGAAACGATGGGGCGAAAGATACTACAACATGGCCACCTATATCGATGAGCATTCCATACAAAGCTACATCAAAACGCATGTTCATTGGACTGAAAACTTCGTTCCCGGCCGAAAGCTAAAACTCTTCGAAACCCCTTGGGGCAAAATCGGGATTAATATCTGCTTTGATGCGGCCTTCTCTGAAGTTTGGAAGGTCTTGGCTCTGAAAGGAGCGCCTGTGGTTGTCAATATCTCGGCGGTGCCGGCCGATTTCCCCGTCGATTATATGTGGAGACGCATGGCGGGTGCGGCCATCAACAACCAGATCTTTGTCATCTATGCTAATCGGCCGGGTCCCCAATTTTCCGGCCACAGTGCTGTTTTCAATCCCATGGGAGAACGTATCGCCGCAACCGGAGATAGTGAAATTATTTTCGAAACTGAAATCGATGTGGGAGAAGTAGCTAAATGGAGAAAAAAGGAGGACCTCTACAACAACAGGCGCCCGAGTCTCTATAGAGAAATTATTAACCGCCACACAGATACCAAAGCCTTGAAAATAAACAAATCGTGAAATCTCTCAGCCTTGCAGCAAGAGATTGTTTTAAAGGTGATAAACATGCCTGACTATTCACAAAAGAGCACTAAGATAACCAATTTTTATCAACTTTCAGAAAAACCGAATATTCTGGAAAAGCTGGTTCAACACGCAAGATGGAAAAGACCGGTTCTTGTAATTCCTGCATTGTCTTCTGAATTTTCCCACCCTCAGAACCGCCCGGTCTTCACAAATATTTTACAGGAGCTAAAGGGAGCAAGCTATTTGAAGGACATTATTATCGGGCTTGACGCAGCGACTGAGGATGATGTCGAGTTGCTGCAGAAGATTGTCTCCGAAGTAGGTCTAAGCAATGTATTCATCCAATGGAACGACGGGCCTCAATTTAGAGATTTATACGAACTTTTGGAATCCGCCGGCATTGATCTCAGAGAACGCGGCAAGGGAAGAAACGTATTCATGTCTTTCGGGGTCGCCATTGCTTTGAGTGCTACGTCTGTAGGTCTAATAGACGCCGATATTAAAACATTCAAGCGCTCACAATTGGATCGACTCTTTTATCCTGTAGAGGTCTTCAACTATCAATTTAGCAAGGCTTTTTATGTTCGCAGTGACGGCAGCCAGTTCTTCGGTCGTGTAAAGCGACTCCTGGTGGACCCTCTCCTCATCGCACTCAAAAGGAAATTTACCGATACCGGAGAGGAAAAGATGCTTCGCATCATTGATTTCCTGCTGCTTTTCAATTACCAGCTATCCGGTGAGGTTGTAATCGACAGAGAGTTGCTGCAAAGAATGAAATATACGCTCAATTGGGGCGTTGAGATCATGACGCTCATAGAATGCTACCTTAAATCCAACCAGATTGCACAAGTAGAATTTACAAAAGGGTATTTCGATCATAAACATCAGAAAATTTCGGCATCGGATGCTGACAAAGGTTTACACAGAATGTCCACCGATATTATATCCACCCTTTTAAATGCACTCATTGTCGAAGAGGGGCTGGAGATCTCAGATTATTTTTTTCAGGACCTGGCCCTCACGTATCAATCGGTTGCAGAAGAATTGATAAAAAAATATGCCGAAAATGCTAAACTGAATGACTTGCACTATGACCGTGATCGTGAAGAAGAATTCGTCAATGATGTGATTGCTGATGCCATCATTTATGTGGGAGAGCTCTTGGATGCTCCTCAACATATCTCGGAGAGATTTTTGAGATATACGGCCCTGAATCATGAATTTGACAGATTCAATAACATGGGCCTCCAAAAAGCCATTATGGAGACGGAAAAAAGGATGAAACAGGAATACAGGGTTGGTCGAAACCTGTCGTCATGGGAAAGGATCGAGGAAAAAATTCCTGAAATCAGATATCGACTCATTGAACTTATTGAAGAGGCAAGAAAAACTCCTTAGTTCAGATGCTCGCCATAAAAGTTTAGGCTCATTTTTTGGCGAGGAAAGTCATGATTTCATCCATAGTCATCAATTTAAGAATATTTGCGGATTGGGACGTGCGGTTCGCTCAGCATCCCCGGGAAGACCCAAGAATAGAGACCATCGAAACCAACGGCATTCACCGCATCCAAAGGGCTCGCGGCCAAAAAACGGCGTTCTCGTTCAAGACGGCGGGGTGGTACGCACTCCCGGAAAGCTTGCTTGCACTTGGAAGAAGGTTAGGCACATAGCTTCGCGTTAATTATCCGAAGATTGAGTTTGGATTGAGCGATTTTCTTATGAACAACAATACTATTGGGAAATTTCACTTAAAACATATCAGATCGAGAGCGATGTAAATGATTAACTGTAACCAACGTCTCCAGGGTTCAGGATAATTTGGCCTTCCAATCCTTCATCTTCTCCTCTGACCACGCCACACAAACCGCCGGCCGGCCTTTTGTGAGCATCTGCATGCAGGCATCGCCGCAATCCGGATTGCAATGGATAATGTCTTCCTCTCGACCTTCTTGAACCTTTATCGGCCATTGCGGGTCGGCCCAAAGCACGCGAGCCAGGCCGATCAAGTCTGTTTTGCCCTCGGCGATGGCCCGATCCGCAAATGATCCGGTTGCCAATCGGCCGGCAGCGATGACTGGCACATCGACTTTGGTGCGGATCCCTGCGGCCAGATCCAGCATGTAGCCTTCCTGTTTGGATCGTTTAACAATTTCAGGCAAGGCGAAGGATTCATACGTGCCGCCCATGACGGAAAGGTAGGCGATGTCGGCCTGTGCCAGGCTATGGGCGAATTGTTGTGACTCTTCCAACTGCAATCCGTCCGGAAGCCATTCATCGGCGAGAAACCGATACCCCACCGGAAAGGAACCCACAGCCGCTCTGACCCGCGCCAGCACCTCCAGGGCAAACCGCCGACGATTTTCCAGGCCGCCTCCGTATTCATCGGTGCGTTTGTTGGTGCGAGGGGAGAGGAATTGGGCCAGCAGGTAACCGGTGCCGCCATGCAGCTCCACCATGTCGAACCCGGCGGTTTTGGCCCTGGCCGCGGCTTTGGCGTACTTTTCAATGATGCGCTCAATCTCTGCCTTTTCTAGGGCCCTGGGCAGCCGGCCGAATGTTTCAACCGCCGATGGCGCCAGCGGTTCTCGTGTGGCATAGGCGAAGCGCCCGGCATGGTTGATCTGAAGACAGGCCAAGACCCCCTCTTGTTTGATCGTTGCGGCCAGATGCTTCAACCCGTCCAGATTGTCATCGATGTCAGCTCGCAAGGTTCGATTGGAGCCGCTGCCGACAGGATAATCCACAGTCGCATTTTCGACTACGACCATGGCTACACCGCTCTTGGCCATGATGCGGTAATGCTCCAGCAGCGGTTCGCTGATTAAACCGCCCTCGCTTGCATAGCCCAGGTAGAGCGGCACCATGATGAGACGGTTTTTCAAGGTCAGACCCTTTATGGTCATCCTGGAAAACAGATGATTATACATGGTGCATCCTTCCTTTTTTTTGCAGCAGTTCTATTGAAATGTGGGCACAGGGTAGTTGAATCGAAACGAAGCTATGAAATATTGAATGATTAGCACAGATAAAAATATCTTGGCATTATCCTAACCAACTGTCAATACTCAAACATGCATGATCATAGGAAACTCAGAGCGTTTGAATTGGCTGATGAAGTTTCTAGCTGTGAATCAAAAATTGTGGAAGCCGAGAAGGTTTTGGGCGCCCTGCTTCGATCAATGCGCGGATAGCGAAGGGTTCGGAAACGAATAGCCTTTAGCATACAGCCTAAACAACCTGAACAGTTACTTTGACTCCTAGTAATATCTTCAGCTAAATTCCATATTCGCTTTTCAAGCCCTAAGATGAAGACGTCAAGATGAAGGAGCAACCCTGCTCTTGAGGGGATATCGCCTGTCGATATCTTTTATATCGCCTTTTAAAATTACGATGCGAGTCGATAAAATCTGCCGGGTGTCATCACGCCGACCAGTTGGTCCAGGCGCCCTTGCAGCGCCTTGACCTCGATGAATCCCTCTGCCCGCAAAAAGGCGTAGGCCATGGCCGCCCTGAATCCTGACGTACACAAGGTGATGATGAATTTGTCCCTTGGAAGCTCGCAGACGCGGTCCGGCAGGTCTTTTAGGGGAATATGAAGCGCAAAGGGAAAGCTAAGATGATTATGCTCCTCATCCGTACGCGCGTCGAGAAACAGGAAATGATCGTGATCCAAAAATTTTGCGGCATCTTCAACCGTGATGCCGTACTCCCCGGCGACCAGGAACTCAATGTCCATTTCCCGGAGGACATCGGCAAATGACATGGTGTCGCCGAACACAGCTTCGTTGTTCATTACGATTCTCCTCTTTGATTGAAAAACAATCCATAAAAATTATTTCGCGCCGGTCTAACACAAAATGAGAGATTGCTCTACTGTTTTTTCCCCTCAGTCCGATATGACCCAACCGGATGGGATCTTAAAGTGTGGAAAAATGCGTCATCTCCGGCCCGTATCAAACGCGGGACAGGCCGCAGGGGGAGTACATAACAGATTGCACTGGATTCCGCATTCTCTGGAAGGACGGAAACACGGTTTCGGCGTTATCTTTTAGAAGGGCGTCAAACGTAAAGGCGGGCACGCGGGCTCACGTCCCGTCTCAACCTTGAGAGACGGCCTCCTGGCCCCTGGTGGGTGTCATGACCTTTTGCCGGAACATGGGGGATGCGGATGTCCATCAGGGGCGGATCTGGGCCGTTTCATCGGGATCGCACAGATCTTGTCGGGCCAAGGGGTATTGGAGGTGTTTCGTTTTTGCGATTCTATCTTGACATACCCTTGAAAAAATGCAATATCATGGACGATACTTGGGGTTTTTCCATCACGCCTGTATGTCATAACTCATGGATTATACAAGGGTTATGTCCACAGCAGGTCTCATTGTCCAATTTCGGCACACAACTTGCTTTATCGGTAGAAAAGGGAGAAAAAAGGGGCTTGTTTAGGCCAAAAGCCTCAGGGATTCTTTTTGGCCAAAGAGGAGAGGAGAATATTTGCATATGGAGACCGCACCAATCGTTTTCAACGAGCTCAAGGGCGAATTCAGGGCTAAGGTTCGGGATCTCTTGCCTGAAGGAAATTTGGACCGCTGCTTTACATGCGGAACGTGTGCCAGCGGGTGTCCGGCTACGGGTCTGGAGGGC
>CAYNYM010000125.1:0-8078 GCA_964401325.1 uncultured Desulfobacteraceae bacterium
CTGAAATTCGTGACCCTATTCCACGGACAAACGGTATCGCATAATCCGCATTGGAAGCACAATTTGAAGGCTTCTGCACCGGCCTCTTTTATCTCATCTATGACCTCTTTGAAGGGCGCGACTGTCTCCACTTTTTTATCAATCCTCTTTCTTTGCCTTAGGGTTTTAGCCCCTTGATAATCGGGCAAAAGTTGTCTTCAGCTTTTTCAATCCATATTTTTTTATTAATGATTCGAATACGATTTCCAGATCCTCCGGCTTCAGGCCCTCTGTCTTATCTTTGACTTCCTCTTCCCTTTCTTCGTACGTTAAGGCATCAAATTTGCAGGCCTTTACGCACATGGGCTCTGATAGTGGCGGTTCATCCTCACACATATCACATTTTAGAGGAAGACCCGAATCGGGTTCTTTGAAATAATCCCTGGACGGGCAGGAAGCCGGGCAGAAAGCACACTCAGAGTATTCCTTCCCTGCAATCGTATAAGTGCTTCTCCCATTACACGAGGCTTGAGTATACTCGCCGGCACGGATCGGAACATACACATCTCTCACTTCATCAATAATCACCCGAATTCGTGCCCTCGCCGGATTAATGCTGCTATATTTCGGCACAGCATGAAAGGCGGAGCAGGCGAGTTCACATGACCGGCAACCGGTGCATTTATCAACATCAACCTTTATTTCTTTGACTATTTCCTTTTTCGTCCCACCATTCACGGTTACCACCCCCTCCACTTTATTTCTTCTCTTTTCCTTTCGAAATCTCTTTGGCAGAAACACCTTCATTGTCTGTCAATATTCCCCTCTTTATAAAGTCTTCGCTCACATAGTCCAGGCCCAATTTTTCCAGCGTTTCTTTGGTGGGAATACCTTCATTGTTCCATCCCTTAAATTTATAATAGTCGTCCAGCAGCTTTTGTTCAAAATCATAATCCCTTACCGCCCAGTGGTCCTCGGGAGGCCTCTCATCTTTTCTCCTCAGGCCCCTTCTAACATTCAGGGCCCTGACCAGATTCCGGATCCTTTTGAAGCTTTCCCACAGTCCATCTTTATCCATCTCCATGCCGGTCGCAAGTGAGGTTATATGAGGGATGTTATTTATGTGATACGCAACACCCTCCCCCCCAAACTGGCCTCTAAATGATGACACAAATCCGCACAGTCCGGTGCAGTCATCAATGTAGTGCATCGCCTCATTCCAATCCGTAATGGCACAAGATGCTTCATTGGATATTTCATTGCGTTTTTCCCATTCCAGAAAATATTTTCTAAATTTTTCATCCGGTGCGGCTTCCCATTTTTTGACAAACTCTTCTCTCTCCTCCACGGTCGGAAGAGGGTCCTGAGGGAAGGACCCTTCAATCTGGGTGATAGACATCTTCTCACCAGTGGCTATCATGAGGAAATAGGGGGGGTTGAGCTTTCCCAGTTTGATCGGCACCTGTTCAAATTTCTTCGTGGTATTATGGTCGTATTCTTCGGCGCCCTTGCCGATCTGACGGGCCGCCCAATAAACACCATTGGCCAGGATATCTCCAATCCCTTCCCGATGGACGATTTTTTCCATCAGGTAGTAGAATCTTCCCCTGACGTGGGTCGGCAATCCCGGCATGTCATGGTCGGTCAAAATACCGGCTTCGTAAAGCTCAAGGGCGAAGGCGATAACTTGCGGCGTTGAGTATGAGTCCAGTCCGTACTCTTGGGCAACGCCAAGTATCTCATAGCTAAAGTCCAGTTCTTGAAAGGACGCCATGTGATAGGTGTCCTTTCCATAACATTTATAGGCAAATCGTTTCCCTCCCGGCATGGAGATCACATTACGGCATTTCTTCGGACAGTTGTAGCAACTTGTTTGTCGGTCCATATGATCATATTTCAGATTCCGCCACCTGTCTTCGAGCTCCTTGCTCCAAAAAGCCTTTCTCCGCACCCGCGCATTGCCCCAGGCAAAATTGTCGTGGTGGAAACTATCATCCTCATCGACCGCCATCCAATCCCCGCATCCGTCACTCTCCGCAATTTGCTTGTGCATGCGCAGGCACAACTCAAAGAGTTCAGCCGGGTGGGCGATATTGATGTCCTTTGTTCCGCGAACAGCGATTGCCTTTAACCTCTTGTCTCCCATGATCACGCCAACCCCTCGAGCCGCGCTGGAGTGGCCGTGATCGATGGAAGCCGTATAGACCCTGTTTTCTCCAGCCGGGCCGATAGCGGCCACCTGGACTCTGTCGTCCTTTAACTCTTTTTTGAGCAGGTCCCCGGTTTCAACACAGCCTTTGCCCCGGAGATGCGTCGCATCGCGTATTTCCACTTGGTCATTTTTTATATACAAATAGACCAGGTCAGGGGCCTTACCGCGAATGACGATCTTGTCATAACCGGCATGTTTCATTTCCGGCCCGAAAAACCCTCCCATTAATGAATGGGACAAAAAATTTGTCTGGGGAGAAAAGGTATTGACCGCGACACGATTGGCAGCGGGAACAGGCGTGCCGTGCAAAAGACCGGTGCTGAATATGAGTAGATTATCTGGAGAAAAAGGTTCAACCTCAGGAGGAACCCTATCCCAGAGTATCTTGGCGGCAGTACCCTGCCCCCCCAGAAAAAGTTCCATTAATTTGGGGTCGGTTTCCACCTTTTCAATATTTCCTCGGGATAGATCGATTTCTAAATTATACCCTGTCTCAGCGTACCTCATCTTTTGGCCCCCTACGCTTGGTTAGCCTTTAATATTGAATCAAAATAATGACTTGCCTTTTCCGAATGGAGTGTTTCATTCTTAGGGCTGAAGGGCCCTGCGGACATGGAAAAGCGGGAGTTGATTTCCTCGACGAGATGTGAGAGGGATTTGGCAATTCGCATCATGCCATCTTCCCGAAACTCCTGCTTGAGCCCCACAGTCCATATGGCGGCCTGTAAATTCTCCCTGTGCGTCTGGAGCGGCACGGCCACCGCGATAAGCCCTTCGATGTATTCTTCCCTGTCGTAGGCAATGCCGGTTTTCTTGACATTCAGGATCTCTTTTTTATAGGCGTCCTTGTCAATGATGGTCCTGGGCGTATATCGTTTGGGTGTATTTTCCGACAGGATTTCATCGATGTCTATTTCAGGCAGTTGTGAAAGCAGGGCTTTTCCGGCAACCCCGGCAAAAATCGGTATTCTCATGCCGATTTCGGATGACAACTTGATCCTGTGCGCCCGATCCGCCTTGTCCAGGATAATGACCTCCCGGCCCGAAAGAATCCCAAAAAAAGTAGATAGTTTGAAGTCATGGTTGATGGCTTCGAGGTAGGGATGCACCGTCTGGATCAACTCAGACCCACCGGCAGCGGCATGGCCCAGGATAAACAAACCGGTTCCCAACCGAAAGAGGCCGTCCGGTCCTTTCTCAAGGACATCGAGGTCGTTCAACGTGTGCAGGATGTTGAATACCGTACTCTTATTCAGACCCAGATTCTTGACGATTTCATTGAATCCAAAGGGACGTTTCGCTTCCGCCATCAGGGCTAGAATTGAAAAGCATTTATCAATGGCCGGCACCCGTTTATAATGCAGTGACATGTTACCCCTTGGGTTATTTTTTATCCGTAAATTTAATCAAAAAAACCCCGGCTACCCCTCCCCTGTATCTACTGGGAGAACTTGCGATCTCTATATGAATCCAGGCGTTTTCTTTTGTCAAGAAAAAATGAAAAATCGTTCGGCGATTTTCAGGGGCCTCCTCCCTGCAAAGGTCATTTCATACGTCGCTCATCCCCTGAATAGACCACCGCCAACCCGCTTCCCCCGCCGATAATTGGACGGCATTTTCCGGTAAAAACAGGATTTTTTCAGGCCCAATCCACCCCTCAGGCACACGGCTTCTTGACAGGGGCCGAGAACAACGGTTATAGATTTTCTATGACCACGGTTTTTCTTGGCCGGCGCAAGGACGATGCGGTATCAATAACCTGCGTCAACGCATCAAAGATCGACGGCCTTTGGTCAACCCCATTCACCCCACACAAAGGCGGGCTCATTGATCATGTCTTTATTACCCATTGGCAAAGTGGATCCGAATTTTCTGGAAAAACTCCTTTCCAGGCACACCCATAAAAGCGACAGGGTGGTCATAGGCGCGGGGATCGGGGAAGATGCGGCCATTTTGGATATGGGTCGGGCCTATCTCGTGGCCAAGACCGATCCCATTACCCACGTGACAAGTGATATCGGGCGCTATGCTGTGAATATCAACGCCAATGACATTGCGGCAATGGGGGGCAGGCCCCTCTGGTTTCTGGCCACCGTCCTCATGCCTGAGGGCAGCTCCCCTGAGGAGCTTGAACTTATCTTTTCCCAGCTTTCTGAAACCTGCAATGCCCTGGAAATCGCCTATTGCGGGGGGCATACGGAAATCACCACCAGTGTGCGGAATCCCATCGTCATCGGGCAGATGCTCGGGGAGGTGTCCCCTGAGAATCTGAAGCCAAGCTCAGGGGGCAGGGAAGGGGATGATCTCCTGATGACGAAATGTGCGGCCATAGAGGCGACTGCTATCATGGCCCTGGAAAGGCCGGAGGGATTGACGGAGGCGCTCGGGGAGGAACTTGTTCGGAAGGCGGCAGCCTATCTGCAGGCCCCCGGTCTCAGCGTCATAAAGGAGGCTGCAGTCGCCGCGTCATTCCGGGAGGTCCATGCCCTCCACGACCCCACGGAAGGGGGCATTTCAACAGGCATCTTTGAAATCGCGACCGCCAGCGGTCTGGGCGCTGAGGTTGATTTCGAGCGGATCCCCATGACGGATGAAACCCGCAAGCTTTGCGCCTTTTTCGACATAGACCCCTTGGGAACCTTTGCTTCCGGTTCCCTGCTCATTGCGCTCGCCCCCTGTGCGACCACAAGGCTCCTTGCCCGCCTGGAGGGGGAAGGAATTCGGGCGGCCCGTATCGGATCCCTGGTCCCCAAGGGCCGAGGCATGGTGCTCCACAGGGAAGGAAAAATCCAGCCCTTGCCCATCTACCATCAGGACGAGCTCTCCAGGGTCTTCGGCTGATTATCAGGCCTGGAGCCGGTATGGGGGTGTTTTTCGACGTCACTTTTCGGAATCTGTGATCAGGGGGAAATAAAATCGGGCTCACACCGTCAGCTTTTCCGACTTGAGGGCATAGGCGGCACCGATGCCCGCGATAAAACCGGCGGCGAGATTGGAGGCGAGGGTGATTCCCAGCATCAGGAGAATGACAAAAAAATCCTTTCTCGCTCTCACGTCAATGACGCTGAGGGCAAGCTGGCTCCCGGCAAAGACGAGCAAGACCCCCAGGATGGCCATGGGAAGCAGATTCACCATGGTGAGGGCATGATTTCCAAGGAAAAGGGTCAGGGCGACAAAAATCGTACCAATCATGAGATTGGACCCGGCAGTGCGTGCCCCGAAGCGGTAATGGCCCGCCAGACCGCCGGCCCCATGGCAAAGGGGCATCCCGCCCACCAGAAAGCTCAGGGCGTTGGCCAGGCCGATGCTGATGCAGGCGGAACGGTAGGTCACCTTTCTTGATTGATCACTGAAATAGTCTCGTGAAAGATCCACATAGGCAATCACGGCATTTCCCAGGGTCATAGGAATCTGAGGAAGCACCAGGGCGAAAAGGGCAAAGGTAAAATCCACGCCGGAGGGGAATCCGAAGGGCAGAATCCCGGGGAGGTTGATCCCTAAACGCAGACGGTCAAATCCCTCATGGGTCCCCAACACCAGACCGATGAGGGCACCGCCTAAGACAATCAAAAGGCCGGCGGGTATCTTTCGGTTCTCCAACAGCAGCAGGGTCAAGGCGATTCCTATCACTCCGATCACGATTCCGATCGGGACCGGTCCAAGGGCCTGCACCGAAAGATAGGGTTCGGCCACCTGCCTGAGGGCCTGGAACCGGGAGGTCCCGACCATGAACTTCACCCCCTGAGCCGTGAGCAGGACGCCCGTTGAAAGCTGAACACCCCTTACAACCGGCTTGGGGATGAGTCTGCCGATCACCGTCATGGCCCCGGTAATCCCAATGAGCAAGAAGACCACCGCCAGTATGGCCCCGGAGGCAAGAATCTGATTCGAGGACATGGCCGTTGCAATGGCATAGGCGCCGATGACCTTCATGGGTTGCACCGGAACCGTTACCCCGAAGTAGGTGCCCGAGAGGATGTAGTAGAGTCCGACGGAAAAAAGATCCCCAGGGGCGTTAAACCATTGACCATGATCATCCCGATGGCCAGAGGGAGCAGGGTCCCCAAGTCCCCTAGGGCACCGGCAAATTCCATCCGGTCGAACCGGTATGAGGGGTGTTTCACTTCCACATCCGACACTCCCTGTTCAACATTCGGCTGTTTGGAAAGGTCTTTTCAAGGCGATTGCCCCGGTGTCCAGTTCGTGCCGCGGTCCACGGGGGGAGGAGAGATGGGATTTTTTACGCGAACGACATCTCCCGGGGACGACATGATGGCGGATCCGGCTCATTGCTTGCCGGTCCGGTCATGACGGGACATATTGCCAAGATACCCCTCGCTGATCTTTTTGGGCTTGAGGTCCAGTAATTCCGCATAGGCCTTGAGAAAATTCTTGAGATAAATCATGGGGGGAAGTTTTTCAAAACAATCTCCTTCCAGGGCCTTTAGCGTCGTGACATTGACCCTGGTGACTTCAAAAACTTCCTGCAACTCCACACCCAAAGATTCCCTTATCTTCTTCAGGTCACCGCCGCAAATCCCTTCTTTTGAAAGGGCCTCTCTTGTGTCGAGCCGGAACGCCTTTTCCCGAATCTTTTCTTTTATCCGGTTCAAGAGAGTGCCGGTGTCCACTCCCGGTTCCCTTGGAAAAAGGGGCACAGCCTTCCCGGAGGCCTTGTCCCGCCTGAGGTCCGGATCAATTTTCCCCTTTTTCAGAAGAAACCGCTCATAGGCCTCCCTCTTTTCCTCGTCAGTCAAGGTTTGGAAGGCCTCGTCGATTTTTTGCAGGATTTCCCCCCTTTCATCCTCGTCAAAGAGGGAATAGGTGATCAACGCATCACCGTCGTATAAGGAAAGGGCCTCCTTGTAGGCCTCCCGAATCTCAAGAGCTGAGGCACGGACAGGGACGTCAAGGATCTCGTGATAAGTCAAATTGTCGAATTTCGTTGTCATGGATGCTCAATTAAAAGAGGCGGCCTTTCCGTTGCAGGTTATCTTCTCTGCTACCCTTTTTAGGGCCACCGCCGTCTGGGTATGGGGATAGCAATCTATAAAAACTCGCTTGGAAGAAACGGCGTCATGCACCCTATCATCATAGACGACGTTTTCGAGGAATTGAAAGCTTGAGTAGAAGTGTTTGTTGCAGACCTTTTGCATCTTGTTTCCCAGTCCGGTATCGGTACTTTTCCGGCACTGATTCAAAATAAACTTCAGGCTAAAGGCGTTCAGTTCATTGCGCAGGCATTCTCCCTTGGCCCTGTCGCGATTCACAACCATATCGATCACATCTGACGGGGATTTGATATATTTTTCCCTGGACAGCTCCAGCAATTCCCCGGATATATCCTTGAAACGGTCCTGGTGGAGAATCTGTTTGATTTTTCTCAGGTAGGTGGCCTTAATAAATCGAAAAGCATTCTCTATCGATGTCGGCTCAGGGGTGACCACAAATACCCCCTGGTTGGAGATCAGGAAAAAATCCAGTGTATTGAAATTGGTTCCGGCCCCCAGATCCAATAGGATATAGTCGTAGGGGAGTCCCTGGATGGCCCGGATAATTTTCTGCTTCTGTGCATGAAAGAGATTGGCAATTTCCATGGAACAATCCATGGATGTAATGGCGAAAAGATTGGGGATACAAGTGGGCACCGCGGCCCTGGCAAGATCCGGGAGGCCCTTATTCATGAATTCGTGGAGACCGGTCTTAGGATTTTTTAGGCCCAGAAGGGTGTGGAGATTTGAGCCGCCAAGATCCAGATCCACCAGGACCACCTTTTGTCCCTGTCTTGCGAACAGCGCCCCGAGGTTTGCGGTGATAAAGCTCTTGCCGCTTCCCCCTTTTCCTCCGCCTATGGGAAATATGTGAGGCATAAAGACCTGTTTCTTCG
>CAYNYM010000126.1:0-6099 GCA_964401325.1 uncultured Desulfobacteraceae bacterium
ACCTTGACCTCATTGAGTCGTAAGTGCCAATAGTTCTCGATCGGTTTTTCCATGGGCTCTCCCTTTGACATAGAATTTTTGGTATGAATGTGGTCTTTAAAAGGTTGGTTTTTGCCCGGGCCCTTCCCTTTCACGAGTGCGTTTTCAATTTTGCATATCATGCCTTGATGGTGGATCAGGCCCCAAGCCTGGGACTTGACGTCAAAAGCTATTGTTGTCATATTACCACCTCAAGTCGAGGCCCTGCCTTGGACTTATTACCTGGTTCTCATTTTTTTGAACCGCAAAGACACACGAGGTGCGCCCATGACATTTCCTTTCAGAAAAATTAAGACACAAACCCGCCTTCTCAATCCTTTTCGCGACTTTACGCCGGACAAAATCCCTTTGGAGGTCCGTTTTGATCCTCTGACAGGCCAGACAGGCCGGGTCTTCAATCTCCACTATAAATGCGAACCGACTGATTGGACAGACATCGTGAAGCAATCACAGAAATCGTTCTGCCCCTTTTGCGAAGCAGCGCTTGAAAAATCCACGCCTCTTTTTCCTCAAGACCTTATCCCCGAAGGAAGAATCAGATTGGGAGAGGCCACTCTTATTCCCAATCTCGTGCCCTTTGACAAGTATGCCGGTGTGTGCATCATGACCCACAGGCACTTCGTTCCCCTGCAGGATTGGTCGCCTGAAAATATGCTGGACGCCTTTGCGGCGTCCCAGCGATTCCTGAAAGAAATCGCGGCAAGAGATCCTGCCGTGAATTATTTTTGCATCAACTGGAACTTCATGCCCCCTGCCGGCTCAAGCATTGTGCATCCCCACCTTCAACCCAACTGCGGCGAGGTGCCCACCAATGAGCACCGCCTTCAGATAGAAGGAAGTCAGGCGTACCGTGAAAAAACAGGTAGGTCCTACTGGGACGATTTCATGGCGGCGGAAAGAGATGAACGCCGACGGTACATAGGGGAAATCGGTTCCACTTTCTGGACCATGAGCTTTGTGCCGCAAAGTTTCCTTCCAGACGTCATGTGCCTGTTCCGGAACCATGGATCGCTACTTCATGTGGGAGAAAATGAGCTCGACTCATTCCTTCGAGGCCTCTGCGGAGTATTGAAGCATTTCCACAACAACAATGTTTCCAGTTTCAACCTCTCGATATTCTCGGTGAGAGATGACGCGGATTTTCGGGTAAACGCGAGAATCTCTCCACGGTTGCTCCCGCGTCCCATCGGAAACAGTGATATCGCCTATCTTCAAATGCTTCACAAAGAAGCCTTTTGCGTGAGCCTCCCCGAATCGGAATGCGTTAAAATCAGCGATATATTTTCAAATTTACGGCCTTAGGCCGTGCCCGTTCGGATAAATATCCGGGCGCGAGCCTGGTTTCCCGCTCAAGAATGAGGATTTTTCGTATGGTAAGCAACGCTGGCCCGGAGCGCCCGGATTTGCTTTAACCCCAAAGGGGGTGATGACAGGAATGCGAGCATGTAATGTCCAGGGACAATGCTCAAGGTTCAAATGAAATGAAATTGCGAACCCTCATGCAAGGCCCTATGGCAGGGCCTATCGACTCTGATCCGGTTCTAAAAGCCAGGTGTTTCGAAGCAAAAATAACAAATATTTTTCATATACTCAAACCGTATACCTCGTGCCATGAGCGGCGCAGCGTTCTCAGGCAGACGGGTCGACGCAGATATTGCAAAAAAAGTGCTGTTTCCGTAGGAGCACCGGCAAGCCCCCTATTTCCCCTCATTGATCCATTTGTGCATAGCCGGCAGTTCTTCGGTTTCCCACTGCGGTGAAGTTCGAAGTCTTACAAAAACGCCAAAAATGGCATCCATAGCGTTTACGGCCTGCTCGATGAGAAAAAATTTTTCATAAAAAAGACCTTCGGGGTCTTCATCCTTATCCATCATCACCTTGGGTGCCTTGAAGCCCTTGTAATTCATCCATGTGGAGTCCAGGACAAAGGACCATTCGTTATCATTGACCACCATTTTGAGCATGGCTTCGGTGATTTGTTTGTTTTCCGTCAGGGCAAAGCGTGCCTCCTTCAAATGCGGATTATCCCCGGAACAAGCGATCTTCTCCGTTCCTTCATCCGTTTCGGACTGGAGCACAATTTTCCTGTCGAACCAGAGTTCCACCCGGCCAGCTTCTCCAAGATCAAACCGCCCTTCATCGATCTCACTTTTAAACCACAGCCAAACAAGGAATTCACGTCCGAGAAACTCACTGCCCCGCACCCTCTCCATGAGTTGCATGATTATTCATCCTCCATTCCGATTGAGTATTGAAGTCCGTCCAACAACTCAGCATCCTTTTCATCCCCTTCAAGGACCCAGGCCGCGATAGCATAAGGGTAAACCGTCTTAAGATGCAGGGCAAAGGTGTTGAGAAAAAATTCCGCGAATTCATCACAAAGCTTGTTACTGGTCCCACCGAAAAACACAATTCCGGTCTGGAGATTCCAGATCATATCGTACGTGTTCGAGCGCGGAATGGCCCGCTTCAGCAGTTTTATCCTTACACTTTCCTTTATTTCCCGTCGCCGGTTCTTGGGAAGCTGTTCCAGTCCTTCCATGTCCTTGATCTTTTCTTCCGCTTCCCGGCAATATTGCATCAAGGCCTTCGATGGCACATTGCGCACGTCAACCCGCCAAGAAAGGGCTATACAGGGATCTTTGAAGTATTCCATACCGGCGAAGGTGCTGTCAAACATGTCCAGGATATTCACCCACCCGGTCGAACGCTCTTCGTCGGAACTCTCATCAAGACCGCGAAAACAATAACGGGCAATTTTTTGGGGAAATGTCTCCAGGTAGTCTTCAGGAAGACTTTCATCAACGATAAATCTTGTAAAATTTCCAGATCCAAATATCAGCCCCATTCAACTCCTCCTTTTATTTCACCGGCAAGAACACGGTCCCCCGTGCCAGGGTTCCTTAATGTGCGGCCCACCATTGATGCCCGAGATGGGTTTAAGACATGCGGCATGCCATTTCCATGCAAACAGCCATGAAAAAAACTCAATAATTGTATTGAGGCACGGAAAGGGGTAGCTTTACCAGAGACATCAACCGCGTGTCAATCAATAGAAAAACATCCGGGTATCCCGGCATTGGGAAAAGAAGGATGTCGGTTGCTTTTTCGACCTGACGGGGTTTTTTGATCGCCGCATCTTCGTGGACCGGAATATTTCATCCCTTTGATCCGCCCCGGTAGGCATAAAATACGGTCTTTTTCAGGGCCAAATACCTTCATCACCCCATTGGTTTTTTCGTGAATGAAGCGTAATAAAAGAATGAAACCGTTTTCCTCAGTTCACGAATCGGCTGAACACAAAAATTCCCTGGCCCATCGTCGCATTTCCCACCACAACCTTCGATCATGCCATTAAACGCGAAGGGCTTAAAATGTATCGAAAAAAATATGACCCCATGAAGGCGGAAAAGGTCGAATGGTTAGCCAAGTTGATCTTCACCGAGTTTCCGGAGGAGGTTGCCGGGCTTAAATTTCATCTCCTTGACTGCGGTTGTATCTACTATCAACGGGTCTTCCGGGACGGCACTCTCGATCCCCAGATCGCCGTATACAGGGATGCGGGCCATGGAACCTGTGATATCTGCATGCTCAAAGCTGTGCACTGGAGGCAGATGGTGCGTGATATCGTAGTCGTTTACAATATTAAACTCATCGTGGAAATACAAGACAGGGAACCCTGATCGACCACCAAGGCATCATCTCTCCCGTGTATCGCGGGATTGCCTTCGTCCGCATCATCCTTCGAAGATGCCTGCCCCGGGATCTGGGAACCGGAAAAATCTTTTTTTTATCAAAAAAAACCCCGGCCCAAGCCGGGGTATCCAGATGTGCCGTTGCTTTTAGTGTAAACTCTTTCCTCCAATTGTTGGAAGGAACCTGTTTTAGTGCAACGTACACCCTAGAATCTCATAATTAAGTACAATTTTATTTACATTTATATATTTGTCAAACTCTTTTTTATGAATTAATTATGTTTTTTCAATTTACACATATGGACGACAACTGGTTTTTACCTACCAGTTAGTCAAGTTATTTTGGCCTTCCTTTTTTTTATTTTGCATGCGCGGCCTGACACGTTGACAAAAAGGCTGACACCCGTGCGGCATCAGAAGGCTCACTTCCCCGATGCACTTTTCCCTGGAACCACCTTTTTCGATAGGTTACGGCCGAACCTGCGTTGCACGTGTTTTGGTCCCCCATTTGCTTGTATACAAATATGCGGCGTCTTTTATTTGGCAGTCATGTACCACAATTAAAGGCCACGTGCCAGCCTGTTAAGAAAATCGAACCAAAAATGGCATCTGATGCCTCCTCATTTGTTCAGGTCTGAACGTCACACTCATCCGGAAAAAATCTCTGATCGTCCACCCCGAATATTGAACGGGAACGCGCCCCGCTTTTTTCCCTAACTGCTCTCCGCACTGAGGGATGTCACCATTTGCCTGGCTGTCTGAGGAAATCCGGAGATCCGGTTTTCAAGATTCAACCGGTGCCCATCCAGGCCTCCGATTATCTAGCGGTGTCACAAGAGTGCACAAAAAAATACCCTTCCCCATGATATGGGTAGACTTCCCCGCACCGATCCTTCGGTCCATGTCCTCAAAAAACGGTGTGTTAAGCGACCTTTCACATTCTTGGTATGATATTTGCTGTTTTTCTAAACCAAAAGGACAGTAAGTACAGGAAAGCAAAAAGGTTTTTAAAACTTCAACCAAGGTGTGAATTTGGCATTCCAAAAAATGACCATTCTCCTTATGCCCGCAGGGGCCAATCGGGTCCGCCAATTCAGCCTTCATCATATCATGCTGGTGACGGCGGCCCTTCTCATTGTCTGCTCCGGCGCCTATTTCTTCAGCATCATCACCGATTACTATACTCTCAAGACAAAGTTGCCCACATTGACCCTCCTGGATAAAGAAAGGTCGGACCACAGGCAACAGCTTGCTTATCTCGCACGACGTATCATTCAACTCACACGGGAAATAAGAGAACTCGAGGAGATTGATCAAAGGTTGAGGGTCATGATGAACCTGGAGGAGGCGAAAACGAACGGCGAGTTTATGGGGGTGGGCGGCTCGCCCGCCGTGCAACTCGCCTCCCTGTCTTCGGCGGATACATCACCGAAAAAGACCATTTTCCGAATGCACCGAACATTGGAGGACCTCACCCATGAGGTCGACATCCGCAAGGAAGGTAAGATCAAGTTACATCAACTTCTTGAAAATCAAAAAATGCTGCTGGCCTGCACACCCTCCATTTGGCCGGTCAGAGGATGGCTGAGTTCTTCCTTTGGGTATCGGCTTTCCCCATTTTCCAATGCGAGGGAATTTCATAAAGGCATCGATATTTCAACCCGGTTGAAGAGCACAATCGTGGCTCCGGCCGACGGTACGGTCGTCTTTGTCGGACGAAAGCCCGGCTATGGCAAAATCATTCGCATTGATCACGGACACGGAGTGATCACGAAATACGCACACCTTCACAAGCCCCTTACCAAGAGGGGACAAAATGTCAAACGGGGTGAAAAAATCGCCCTCGTGGGAAATACGGGCCGTTCGACAGGCCCACATCTCCATTATGAAATCCGTCGAAACGGTATCCCGGTCGACCCACTCCGCTATATTGTCAATTAAAATTCATTCCGGTCTTTTGGCATCAAAGATTTTTGAAAACCTGCGATTCCGGCTACTCCTTCAGGACAGCCATTTCCTTGAGGATCTTCTCCAATTGATCCAGCTCTTTGCCATATTCGGCCCAATTCCCGTCCTGCAAAAAAACCCTGGCCTTTTCATAGTGTTCCAGCGCTCGGCCACTCATTTTATAGATGTCCGTTTTTTCAGCCGTTTCAGGAGGCATCGACACGCTGAGCCGAGCCCTTCCCTCCAAGACCCTTTTTAACGCCGTCTCCAGATCCTCAGCCATGACCACATGGTTTCCGAATGCCGCAATGACCCTCTTCAGCTCAGGCAGAGCGGCGGCACTTCTTTTGTCCGCCCGCCGGACACCGGCCGCCGTCCCGCTCTGCCTTCGGCCAAAGCCCCTGGGCTGCTGCGCAGT
>CAYNYM010000126.1:6109-8062 GCA_964401325.1 uncultured Desulfobacteraceae bacterium
GCTCCTGTTTGGCCTCAAGGTAAACGGGTTCGATATAAACGAAGGTATCACTGATAGGAATCGCAAGCATATTTCCCCTGATCACGCGGGATCCCCTCTGGTCCCAAAGACTCAATTCACGTGAGATTTCCGTCTGCTGATCCACCCTCGCCTCAATCTGCATCGGGCCATAGACCAGTTTCTCCTTGGGAAGTTTGTACACGAGCAGATTTCCGTAATGGGCCAAATCACTCCTGGCCGCCAGCCATCCGATCATGTTATCCTTTCGGGACGGTGTGAAGGGAATCATGAGCACGAACTCTTCTCGCTTTTCTCCGGGCAGTTTTAGGATGATGTAGTAGGGTTTCATGCCCTGCCGGCTGTCCCCGTAAATCTCGTCGGGGATTTGCCAGAGGTCTTCCTGGTTGTAGAATACCTGGACATCTTCCATGTGGTACGTCTTGTAGGTCCCGGCCTGGAGTTCAAATAAATCCCTGGGATACCTAAGGTGGTTTTTTATATCACGCGGCATCTCGTCCATGGGTTTAAAAAGATCGGGAAATATGCGGGCATAGGTTCGAAGAATAGGGTCTTTTTCATCAATTCTGTAAAAGGAGACATCCCCATTGTAGGCATCAATGATGACCTTGACCGAGTTCCGGATGTAATTGAGGCCTTTTTTCTTGAAATGGGTATAGGACCTCAATGAATAGGGGTACATATTTGAACTTGTGTAGGCATCCAAAATCCAATAGAGCTTCCCGCCGGAAACCACCAGATAAGGGTCCCTGTCATAATCCAAAAACGGGGCAATCGCATTGACCCGTCGGTCCAACCTGCGATTGTACATAATCTTGCTCTCGGGCTCCAGATAGTTTGTAAACAGGACCTGAGGATCCAAGAATTCAATGGCATAGAGCAGTCTCCTGACAAAGGACCCGAGCAGAACGCCCCCCTTTCCCTCATAAATGGTATAGACGTTCTTGTCCCCCTTTGGGTAATCGAATTCCTTTGCCTTGGTCTTGACCAGGACATATTCGTCTGTTTTTTCCCCGTAGTAGATCTCGGGACGTTCAACGGCCAGTTCTCCCACCACGTCAGGCGGAAGGTCTTTGACCAGGAGGTTGGGGAGGCCTTCGCGCGTGACCTCGTTGACCGGGCTGGAGGCCAGCCCTATACCGTGGGTGTAGATCAGGTGTTTGTTGACCCATGTATTGGCCTGGGGAGGCAGTTGTTTGACGTCCAATTCCCTTGCGGCCAGCATGACCTGCCGGTATTGGCCGTTGAGATAATAGCGGTCCACGTCCACATTGTTAAAATCATAATAGAGCCGGATGGATTGAATTTGTCTATATGTCTGAAGCAGAGGGCGTTCGTCCCAGATCCGGATATTTTGAATCGTTCCCTGATGCGCGTCGATCTCTTCTTTGCTCAGCGTTTCACTGACTGAAAAATTGACTTCCTCTATCTTATTCAGGTTATAGGCCTTGCGGGTATGATCGATGTTATAGGCAATGAATGGGGCCTCCTTGGCCAGTTCATTGGGCTTGACCACAAACTTTTGGACCACGGTTGGCACTATTGTTGAGAATATGACAATGGCCCCGAGCCATACCGCACCGCCGATCCAGACGATTTTTCCCCTGGACTTAAAGGGCTCCATAAGAAGAATGACGGCCCACACCAGGGAGAGAAAGACCAGAATTCTGAACCCAAGCACTTTGATATGGACATCCGTATAACTGGCGCCGAAGGCCGGTCCCTGGTTGGAATAGAGGAGCCCGAACACCTTCAAGTAATACCCCCAGGCAAAGAGAAGAACAACGATACCGCCCAAAAACAAAAGATGTTTCTTGGCTTTGGGCGCGATGGCGATTTTAGGGATCCCAATGGGCCTGGCCTGTTCCTGCGCCGCGTCATCAATGAACTGCAGGACCCCGTCTTTCATATACCACATGGCAATGAGAAGGCCTG
>CAYNYM010000127.1:0-7940 GCA_964401325.1 uncultured Desulfobacteraceae bacterium
GGATGCCCAGCTCCAGGAAGCCGACCGGAAGGCTCAGGAGTTCGCGGTGGGAAAAGAGCAAAATCTGCATGAGGTCATGATCGCCTCGGAAAAGGCGGGCCTTTCCTTTCGGTTTTTGCTTCAAATCAGAAACAAGCTCATGGAAGCCTACCAGGAAATCATAAGAATGCAGTTCTAACGGCGTGAAGGAGAGGTGTCCTTGCCTTCAATGGGCGCCGGGGCAGACAGAATACCTTTAAATCAGATAGGTTAACGGGTTGATTGGGACATTGCAATGGCAGAGACAGAGAATAATTTCGTAAAACAGTTTGTCCAGGTTTTCAAGGCGATACCGCCCGCGAAAAAGATCACCTTCGGCATTACGATTATGATGGTGGTAGGCGGTTTCATCGCCCTGATGATTTGGGCCAATAGACCGGATTTCCGGGTCCTGTATACCGGTCTGGACACATCGGATGCCGGAAAGATTACGGAAAAACTTGAGGAAAAAAAGACCCCCTTTCAATTAAAAGAGGGAGGAAGCACCATCCTGGTCCCCGATGACATGGTGTATCAGTTGCGATTGGATCTTGCCGGTGAAGGCATTCCCAGGGGCCAGCACGTGGGGTTTGAGATTTTTAAGGACATGTCCTTTGGGGCGACCGAGTTCGAACAGAAGTTGAAATACCAACAGGCCCTTCAGGGGGAACTGGCAAGAACCATCACACAGTTCGATGCCGTTTCCCGGGCCCGGGTCCACATCGTGTCATCCGGGGACTCCCTTTTCGCCGAACCGGAAAGCCCCGCTACAGCATCGGTTGTTCTTCGACTGCATCCCGGGAGAAGTCTGGACCAGCGCCAGTTGCAGGGCATTGTCAACCTTGTGGCAAGGGCTGTAAAAGGGCTCAAGCCCGATAATGTGACCCTCGTGGACATGGCTGGCGGACTCCTCTCCAAGGGCAACGATGGGGGAAGTGCGGATTCTTTGAGCCGGGCACAGTTTACGTATCAGCAAAAGCTGGAGAGGACGCTGGAGAGCAGGATTCAGAGTATGCTGGAACCCATTGTGGGTCTCAACAGGGTCGTGGCAAGGGTTTCAGCAGAGGTTGACTTTGAGCAGGTCAATATCCTGGAAGAGCGGTTTGATCCCGACAGCAGTGTTATTCGCAGCGAACAACGTCAAAAGGAGACCTCTTCGGGAGGGCAAGACACGGCGTCAGGGTCGCCGGATCTCCAGACGCAAGTTCTTCGAAATCAGGGTGCAGCCGGGAAAACTTCACATAATTTCCATAAGGAAAATGCCGTCATCAACTATGAGATCAACAAGATCAACAAACAGATCACGAATTCCGTGGGCGATATCAAACGGCTTTCAGCCGCTGTGATTATCGATGGGCCCTATGTCGCAGAAAAGGGCCCCGATGGGGCATCCGTTCAAAAGTTCGTTCCCAGAAATCGCAGAGAAATGAAAACATTTGAAGATATCATCCAGAAAGCCATCGGGTTTGATGAGGAAAGGGGTGATCAGGTCAATGTCTCCAATATTTCTTTTGCCTTTCAATCGGAGGAAATAGCCTTACCCGAGAGGGGCATGTCCTGGATGGATTATGCCAGGAAGGCGACAAAACCTCTTTTCAATGTCCTGCTTGTTGTGCTTTTCTTTTTCTTTGCCGTCCGGCCCTTTAGAAAATGGCTGAATAAGGCCGGCAATACCCTTTTCACTCAGGTGCTTCCGCCCGGAAAAGAAGTCCCCCGATTGTCTGCGGAAGCAGGATCGGGACGAACGGAAGTCCATGAAGGTAAACAATTGCTGGACCTTGCCAACAGTAATCCCGATGTAGCGGCCCAGGTCATAAAGGGTTGGCTCAACGAGGAAAGGTAATTTGGACTCAATAGGATCTATGATCGGAGCAAGAAAGGCGGCCCTCTTCTTGATGGTCATGGGAGAAGATTTTACGGTCAAGGTCTTCAAACATCTCGATGATCAGGAAATAAAGACCATCGGTGAGCACATGGCCCAGATCAAGACGGTGGACCCCAAGCTGGTTTCAGCGGTCATGAAAGAATTCTCCTACAGCTATGAAGGCGGGGCCACCGTAAACATTTCCGGAAAGGAGTTTCTTGAGAGATCGGTCTCAAAGGCCTTCGACTCCCGAAAGGCCGACAATCTTCTGGAGGAGGTGCTTTCCCAAAGAGGTCTTGCCTCTCTGGACAAATTGGGTTCCCTGAGCCCCCATGTCCTGGCCAATATGCTTGTGAGTGAACATCCCCAGACCATCGCCCTGGTGCTGGTCAATATGAAATACCAGCAGGCTGCCGAGATTATCCAACAATTTCCGGAGGATATTCAAGGCGAGGTGGTCATCCGAATTGCCGATCTGGATGACGTTCCCAATGAAATCGTCAGCGAGATAACCGAGATCATAGAAGCTCAGCTTTCCGATATCAGCAAGGCCTCGGATGAAAATCTGGGGGGAGTTCAGACGGCGGCCGAAATTCTGAATCACCTGGACCACAAAACCGAAAATATTATTCTCGAAAAACTGGAGACGGATCGGGAGGAACTTGCTGAAGAAATTCGTCAGTCCATGTTCGTATTCGGTGATCTGATTACACTCGACGACCGTTCTGTCAGGGCACTACTCAAGGAGATCAGCAATGATGAATTGATCCTGGCCCTGAAAACGGCCGCAGAAGACCTGGTCGACAAGATTTTCGGAAATGTCAGTCAGCGCGCGGCACAGATGATGAGAGAAGATATGGAAGTCATGGGTCCCGTGAGGTTGAAAGATGTGGAACAGGCCCAGTTGAATATCATTAAAATCGCTCGAAGGCTTGCAGAGGAAGGAAAAATCGTTCTCGGGAGTAAAGGGGGGGAGGATGTCCTTGTCTAGCCCTATCCACGAAGGAGAGAATCCCTTTGTCCAGATCGAGACCTTTGAGGCGGAAGAAATCTGCGAAGAGCCGGAGAGGGTTTCCACAGCAACATATCGGGAATGCGTTGAGTTGCCGGTATGCAGTGCATTTTCGAAACAGATGAGGGGATCGGATTCTTACGGAAAGAGGGGAGAGAGGCCGGATGAGGAAGTCGAGGATCCCGAGACCCGATTGGCAAGGCTGGAAAGAGAGGCTTACGAAAAGGGCTTTGCGCAGGGGCAAAAGGATGGCCTTGCCCTCGAAGAAAGACAGATACAGGAAAAGGGAAAACAGTTGGATGCTTTTTTTGGCGAGTTCAACGGCCTGAGTGCTCAGATATATACCGAAGCGGAAAAAGATCTCCTTAAATTGAGCCTCCTGATCGCCAAAAAAATTATCGGACAGGAAATCAAAACAAATCCACAGATCATCGGTCAAACCATTAGATCGGCCATGAAATTCCTGGTTGACAAGCATCATATTCGGATCTTGATCAACCCGGAAGACATGGAGGAGGTCAGAAGAATTCTCCCCGAGATTGCGAGGCTTGCCAGGGGTGGCAAGTTCCAGGTCGTCGAGGATCATGCCGTCGATCGGGGCGGCTGCCTCTTGGAGACCGGATTCGGAAGGATCAATGCCACCCTGGACGACCAACTCGAGATGCTGGAAAAGGAGATAGACGAGGAGTTCCAATGCTCCCGGGGGGCCATCTCATGAGTCTTTCCCTTGAGCGCTACCTTCAGCGAATCGAATCAAGCCCGACCATTCGGGTCGAGGGGCGGGTAAAAAACGTCGTGGGGACCATCATCGAGGGGGAGGGGCCTGCCATTCCCGTGGGTGGCATTTGCAGGATTATCTCTCCAAATTCTCCGGAGCCTGTCGCGGCCGAAGCCGTCGGGTTCAGGGACGACAGGGTGCTGCTGATGCCCCTTTGCAATTGTGACGGTGTCCAGCCCGGGAGCCTGATTTTCGCCGACAAATATGAGGCAACGGTGGGGGTGAGCCATGAGATGCTGGGTCGAATCTTTGACGGTTTGGGCCATCCCCTGGACGGGGGCCCGTCTGTGTCTCCTTGCAGGATGATGCCCCTCTATGCACAGCCCTTGAATCCCCTCCAAAGGTCCAGGATAAGGGAGCCCCTGGATGTGGGGGTGCGTGCCATCAACACTCTCGTTACCCTGGCCAAAGGACAGCGATGCGGGATCATGGCCGGTTCGGGAGTTGGAAAGAGCGTGCTGTTGGGAATGATGGCCAGGTATACGAAGGCGGACGTCAATGTGATTGCCCTGATCGGGGAGCGGGGCAGAGAGGTCAAGGAATTTATCGAAAGGGACCTTGGCGAGGAAGGGCTGAAACATTCCGTCGTTATCGCAGCCACCTCGGATACCTCGCCTTTGATCAGGATGCGGGGGGCCTATCTGGCGGCGACCATCGGGGAGTTTTTCAGAGACCAGGGCAAGGATGTGCTTCTTATGATGGATTCCGTGACCCGTTTTGCCATGGCGGCAAGGGAGGTGGGACTGGCCTCCGGGGAACCGCCCACGACCAAGGCCTACCCCCCAAGTACCTTCGCGCATATGCCCAGACTCCTGGAAAGGGCGGGCACCGACCTGCACGGGGGATCCATTACAGGGATCTACACGGTTCTCGTGGAAGGAGACGATATGAATGATCCGGTTGGAGATACCGTGCGTTCGATCGTGGACGGCCACATTGTGCTGGACCGCCGGTTGGCTTCTCGCGGCCATTATCCTGCCGTCGATATTCTGGCCAGTGTGAGCCGGCTCATGTCGGATGTCGTGGATAAAGATCACCTTGGGAGGGCCTATGAATTGCGGAGAATTCTGGCGGACTACGCGAAGATTGAGGATCTCGTGAACCTCGGGGCCTATGAAAAGGGAAATAATACCGGGACGGACAGGGCACTGGAGATGATTGATGACGTAAATGTCTTCTTGCAGCAGGAGGTGGGAACCGCATCTTTCATGGAAGAGGGCCTCAAGGAAATGACCCGGATGCTGACATTAAACCGACTGCGATAGGGTATGTCTCCTGATCCTTCCCGGAATGACCGGCAAAAAACGAAAACCCGGGGATCGATAGGGGAGTCGTTAGGGAAAAGTGGGATTTAATTTCAGATACGAGGCACTGCTTTCCTACCGGGAGCGTGCAAAAGAACAGGCGGAAATCGACCTGGCCAAGGCTCGTCGACAAACGAAAGAGGCACGGGAGGCGCTCGGGCTTTATCGAGAAAGTCTTGAAAAGGCCGGTGCAGCCTTTCAATCCCGATTGAAAACCCGGATTTCTTCCGGCGAGATCAAACACCACCAGGACTATCTGTCAGGGATCAGGGCGAGTATCATTGCACAGGACCTCGCGATCCAAGAAAGAGAAGCGATTGAAAAAGAGAAATTAAAGGATCTCTTGATAAAGACGAAGCAATACAAGGTGCTCGAAAAGCTGAGAGAAAAGGATTTAAAGAAATGGCGGCGACAGCAACTTCAAGAGGAGCAGAAACGGATGAACGAGGTGGCCGTGACAAGGCACGGAAGGATGTCCCTGTAAAGAAAAGGAGACAACCCCTCCTCGGCATCGGCATCGCCCTCGTCATCCTGCTGGTCTTCAAGGTGATAATCAGCGGCGCGTATCTCAATCTATGGCCCGCGGCGATTGCACCGGCGCCCCTGGCCATGGCGGAAAGCGGAAAGCCAGATAAATCCAAACAGGCACCCACGCAAACGGCTTCGGGAGTCACGGCGGAAATGCTGGAAAAAAAGGCACAGGAACTGAAAGCAAAAGAATTGGAGCTTCAGAAGAGGGAAGAAGGATTTCTCCCGCTGAAAAGCGAGATCGAAGAGAGACTTGCAGAACTCAACGAACTTCAGTCGAGGCTGACGGCCTATGCAAAGAAGCTGGCGGACAGAGAAAAGGCCCTGGAGGATTCCAAGATGGGTCATCTGGTTGCACTCTATTCGGCCATGGAGCCGTCCCAAGCCGCAGCTATTATGGATAAGTTGAAGCTCCCCACCGTTGTTCTCATCCTCAGAAACATGAAGGGAAAATCCGCGGGAAAGATCCTTGCCATGATGAATCCGGAACGGGGCGCCGTTATCAGTGAAAAGCTGACCCATCTCGACTAGTCCTTCGTTGGTTTCCATCCAGAATTGGCCCTCGGGGCGATACACGGGCAATGTGGGCCTTCTTACACCTGTTTGGTTTGTCAAAACGCATGCAACCATGAATAGGTCATGACAATCTCCTTTTAAAAACCATAAGAACCCTGCCCGGGAATCCGCACATGACCTTCGCCAACGCTGTGGCGGGCCAACAAATTCCATTGTCAAATCAAATCCAAATGTCAAAGGCCCCATAACACGGGAAAGGGCCTGGGACCCTTGCGACTGAAGACATCCATCTCTTCTTTTTCCAACCATTGAATGCCGAATCACACCATGGACGTGACAGAATGTTGAATGGTTCATTACCGGTAAAATTTTCCTACCTGGTTCTTTCAAGGGCAGTTTTTACCCCGATCTGTTGTTCGATGGGTCGGGCTTAATGGTATAAATATCTGATATTATATGTAAAGTTTGGTGCATGGTGAAATGGCACAACTGTTGCTATTTGTTCTATACGAACAGAAAAGAAAGCCGAAGGAAAGGACCGGACATGGGTGACATTTCGCAGCCTAATATCCTTATGGCCGCCATGGGGGGGCAAATCAGCGGCCAAAGAAGAACCCCGAAGGATGTGGCAGAAAATCTTTTCAGGAATCTACTGAACGGAGACAGCTCACGCCTTTCGGGAACAAAAGAAGGGCCGGCGTTGTTGGGCAGAAAAGGATCTGCAAGACGATTTGCCCGGGATGACGCTGAGGATGTATCGAATCCGCTGGATGCCCTGGATAAAAAGTTCCGTTATCTGGGTGTCCCCCTCGGTCAACTCCGATTACCGGGCACGGCGGCTGCAAAGCTTCTTGCGTTTCTCGAGAAAAAGGGATTCAGCCGGGAAGACGGCGAGCGGCTGATCCTCTCGGTAACGGAAAGGGACGGTATGATCAATCTGGGAAGGCTCATGTCCCGACTTCAAAAACAGGAACAGGGGATTGGCCGGGTTGAAGGTCCCTTTTTCGTAACATCCGGAGATGTCCCCGAAGTCGAGTCCATGCTCATGAAAATGGGATTCGATGTCGGACAGGTCAAGGAGATGATCGAAAAATCGATCGATCCGAAAGGAGACCTTGCACTCAACAAGCTGACAGGTGATCTTGCCAAGGTCACGTCCGGGGGCATGTCCCTGGAGCGGTTGGCTTCCATCCTGGAAGGCCACGGCATCAAGAGCGGGTTTCAGGGAGTCCAGGGGGCATTTCAGGACCCTGAATTGAAAGAGGTCCTCAAGGGTTTTTCCGAGGCCCCCTCTGGGGATGTTCAGCTGAAGATCAAACAAGATATCGGCCAATTGTTAGGGGCGAAGGGTGTTGCTCCCCATGAGGTCAAGTCCTTTTTGGAGAATCTCTCCGTGCAGTATTCCAGGTCCTTTCTCAAGGGGGAAGATCCACACACGGGCGCCGCAAAAATGGAAACCGCAGAGAGCGAGGTAACGAATGTCCTGAACCAGGTCGTTATAACCACTCGAAGGGGATGGGGGACAGGGGGATTGAATGAGAAGATCCTGGACATCCTCAAGCAGGAGAATCTGATCGGGAAGAATGGCCTCAACAAAGACTTGCGGCAAGAGTCGTCTTCTTTTCGCCTCAATACGGCCGAGTTGATCAAGGTCGGAGAGGAGAAGGCCAAGTCCACCCATCTTCAGGAAATGACGGCGCAAAGGGGCTGCGGTTTGCCGGAATTGAACACGCTCAGGGGAAAAGTCACAGGAGAGGGGGCAGGACAGACTCAGAATATGAAATATTCCCCGGACATGAAGGATGCCGCGGGAAATACCATCCTTTCAATGAGGGCGGCGAGGGAGAATTTTGGAGTAAGTGCCTCCAATTCCCCCGGAAACGTCAATGCCCTTCCTCATCCGCTGCCAAAAATTGTTGA
>CAYNYM010000128.1:0-7913 GCA_964401325.1 uncultured Desulfobacteraceae bacterium
TCTTGCCCTCGGACGGGGGGCCGTCAAAACGTATCCCCGGCCCTGAAAGGGCCTTTGCGAGTCTGATGGCCGCGTCGTCTTCGTGGATTTCGCCCGGGCCGATATCAAGCACATAGAGATGTTCCTTGCCAAGGCGCTGGAGATGGGGGAGATCTTCAGGGACGATAGTGTGTCCTTTTTTAAATGACGCCCCTTTGAACTGCCCCGGCCTTATTTCCGTAATGTCATGTGCCAGCACTGTCCCGACGGTCTGCTCCAGCGGAATCTTGATCGCCGAAGATTTATGTTTTCCCGGCATAGTATTTTCCAACCTCCGATAATATGGTTTTTCACCAAACCATTTGACATATTGGGTCAGGGTAAGTCGCCCGTTTAGTGCTCATCCGGAAATGATCATTCCCGGATTCGCGCTGACAGCCCTAGATAGGGTCGGGTTTCGACGCATACCCCTTATAAGATTTTACTTCTCGCGGGCGAAAGGTGCGGCTTCATGGTCGAGCCAATGAAGCCAGGCCTCAAGGGTAGCTGTTTTGAATCCCAAGACAAGTTTTTGATAGGGATCGTCCTCCCCTCCTCGTCTGTCTTTGATTTTTCTGCGTATTTTTTGAAGGACCTGTATTTGGGTCTCGACCAAACGGCCGGTCCCCTCCAGCGAAAGGTGGCGAAAAAAGAAAAGCTTGGCGAGGAATTCGATACGGACGTCCCTCACGTGCTGAGTCGGACAATGCAGCCATTCAAGAAAGGTCTGTTCGCCCTGCCGGGTGAGGGAGAAGACACGCTTCGAAGGGCGGGTTTCCTGCGCTTCAAGGAAGGATTCAAGAAGGCCCCGGGTCTCTAATTTTTTAAGGAGACTGTAAAGTTGGCTCGTACTCACGTGCCAAGTGGAATCAAGAGAGGTATTGAGGAACCGAAGGATTTCATAACCATGTCTGGGACCGCGCATCATGGCCCCAAGAAGCGTATATTCCGTTGCCGGTCTCGTTTTCATGTCGTGCGCCTTCTGCAATGTGATATGGCGTGAGCGCCGGATGATGTTGCACCATCCGGTTAGAACCCCAACATAAAAGCTCAATGGTTTGAGGTATCAAGTGTAAATGGTAATTAATCTATTATGGAATATTACAAAATGGAATATGCCGTCAAGAAAAAAGGAGAGGGAGTTGCGTCCCACCTTGTTTTGCTTTTAGAAATCTGGACCACAGGATCTTTTACTCAGGTCGCTCTATGATAGGGGGCCGGATCGGAGAGGGTTCAAATGGGGAGGGCTAAATCGACAGGCTTAGAAGATCTCTGCAAAGAACGAGTTTCCCATTATAGGTTTTTCGGCACTGATCTGCGATGTCCGTTGCGAGGACTTCAGGATAGAAATGGAGGAGGGCAAGTCTTCGAGCCTTTGCCAGGGTCGCCACGCGTCCCGCGAGGGAGGGCGTGAGATGACCTTTCGCTTCCTGTCCGTCAGGAAATGAAGCTTCTAGAATCAGGAGATCAACTCCCCGGGCGAGATCAACGATTTCCTCGCAAAAACCCGTATCCCCCGAATAGACAAAATCGAGCCCTTCCGGCCCTTCGACCCTATAGGCAATGCTTTGAGGCGTATGCTTGACGGGTTGCGATATGACCGTCAAATTTCCGTATTTCACGGTCTCCCTTTTTTCCGTAGTCCTTTCCTCCACGGTCATGAGGTCAGAGGGCATTTGGAGCCATTTCCCATACGCTTTCCCGAGTCCACGAACAAAATCCTTGAGTCCCTGGGGGCCGACAATACGAAAGGGTGTCCGTCTCTCCAGAACCGTCGGATTCCGGGTGGCAAACAAGAAATGAACCAGGTCGGCGGTATGGTCGGGATGAAAGTGGGTCAAAAAAATGTGGCCGAGATTCGAAAAGTTGAGGCCAATGCGTGAAAACTGCCTCAGAGAGCCGGGTCCCATGTCGAAGAGAATCGGGCCGTTTCCGGCAAGAAGCACCAAGGACGGAGATGCCCTGTCAATGACGGGTATTGCCGTGCCTGATCCAAGAATAATCAGTTGCATGATCATTTCCTCAGGAGATATTTTTCAAAAGGGTAAACTCATTCAATACAAAAAAAGGACTTTCGTCAATACGTTCCCCCATGGTATATAATGATATTTAGGATGTCTGAAAAAGGTGCTCAGGTTTCATTTATGGATGGGCATCGGATATCGAAATAGTGCATCCGCATTCGCAACGTCAAAGATCTTCGCATTCATTCTGAAACAAGTCATCCTTTATGAAAAGAGGTGCCCATGACCGGCACACCCGTCAATCAATTTTACAGAAGACAGGAGTATCCATGGCCAGGATATTGGTAATTGATCCACGAAATGAGGCCGCGGAATTGTCTGGGGAAGCGATACAAAAGAAAATTCCGGGCGCCTCTGTCCTGCAGGCACACTCATGGCATGACGGTTTCATCAAGGCACGAGAAGAAAAGCCGGATGCCATTCTCATTACGGTAAGCCATGAGGATACTGCAGGATTCGAAGCATGCAGGATGCTCAAAAGCGATGAGGTGACCGGGTTGATCCCTGTCATTATGGTTTCTCCCAATGGTGACCTGGAAACGCAGGCGAAGGGGATCGAAACCGGCGCAGATGTTTTCATGAAGGGACCGCTTTTGCCGACCGAAGCTGCAGTCCAGGTTAAGGCCATGCTGAGGATAAAGGCGTCCTTTGATCTCTTAAATCAGGAAAAAGCTTATCTCACGGCAGAGGTAGAAGACAAAACGCATGTTCTCCAGGAACGCACGGAGGATCTCGCTAAAAGGCTTAAAGAGCTGGATTGTTTCTACAGCATTTCCGAACTCCGGGAAAGACCGGGAATTACTTTAGAAGAAATTCTTCAGGGTGTGGCCGATCTTATACCGGGTTCCCTGCAGCACCCCGAGGTGACCTGTGTACGAATCCTTCTCGGGTATCAGGAATTCAAGACGAATAATTTCAGAAAAACGCCTTGGAAACAGAGTTGTGATATCAAGGTGCAGGGTGAATGGGCAGGCACCCTAGAGGTGTATTACCTGGAAAAGCCTCAAAGTGACGAACTTCCATTACTGAAAGAAGAGGAGTTCCTTTTGAACGCCATTGCCGAGCGTTTAGGGCGGATTGCCGAAAGGGAACAGGCCGAGGAGGCCTTGCATCTGGAAAGTGAAAACCTGATCAACATTCTGAAGTCCATGGAAGACTGGGTCTATAAGGTCAATGATCAATACGAGCTGGAGTACATCAACCCGGCTCTTCTGAAGGAGTTGGGAGAGCCTGAGGGTTGGAAGTGTTACGAATACTTTCACAACCGCCGAGAGGTCTGCCCCGGCTGCAGGAGCGGGGAGGTTTTCAAGGGAGAGACGGTTCACCGAAAATTCCATTTTCCTAAAAACCAGAAGACCTATGACGTCGTGGATTCGCCCCTGATAAATCCTGACGGGAGCACATCGAAACTCTCAATTTTTAGGGACCTTACCGCTACTATCCAGGCCCAGAAGGCCCTCGAGGAAAGAGAATTACTTTATCGGAGTGTGACCGAATCTGCAGCTGACGGGGCTGTTATGGTGCAGGACGGGAAGATCTTATTCGCCAATCATGCCTTTGTCCAGATGTTCGGCTATCGAGATCCCCAAGAATTGTCGGGCAAAGAAGTCGTCCAGCTCTTTGAAAAAGATTTCCGTGAGCTCTTCAGACGGGTCTTCGATCCGTCCGAGCAGGATGGTACCCTGGAGAACCTGGTGCGCGGGATCTGCGTGACAAAAGACAAACGCAAGTTTTGGGTATCGACGAATAGGAGCGTCATTCGGTTGAAGTCAAAGCCCGCAATCCTGGCCACCATGCGCGACGTCACGGAAGATATGCTGCACCAGGAATCCGTGCAAGAAGTGGCTGAACATCTCCGCAGGGAGAATATCAAACTGAAGTCCTCTATCAAGGAACGTTACCGTTTTGGTGACATTGTCGGTAAAAGCCGCCCCATGCAGGAAGTCTATGAACTCATCCTCAAGGCTGCAGGAACTGATGCCAATGTCATCATTTTGGGCGAATCCGGGACAGGAAAGGAGTTGGTGGCCCGGGCCATCCACAACATGAGTGCGCGTGCCGATAAGGTCTTCGTGCCGGTCAACTGTGGTGCTATTCCTGAAACCCTTGTTGAAAGTGAGTTTTTTGGTCATCGCAAGGGGGCTTTTACTGGAGCCCACATTGACAAGAACGGCTATTTGCACACCGCAAGCGGCGGCACCCTTTTTCTCGATGAAGTGGGGGAGCTTGGCCTGAATATTCAGGTGAAGCTGCTGAGGGCCTTTGAAGTCGGCGAATATACGCCGGTTGGCGACACTTATTTCCGAAAATCTGATTTGCGTATCATATCCGCAACGAACAGAGATTTTCAGGGCCTCGTGGGTCAAGGCCTCATCAGGGAAGACTTTTATTATCGCATCAGCGTCATCCCCGTCGTTCTGCCGCCCCTTCGGGACAAAAAAGAAGACATTCCTCTCTTGGTAGAACACTTTTTGAAAATGTATAGAAGCGAGGGTAACGGGCGAAACATACCGGGGAAAATTGCGGAGATTCTCTATCATTATGACTGGCCCGGAAACGTCCGTGAATTGCAGAGCGTTGTTCAGCGATACCTTGCGGTCGGTAATTTCGACTTCCTAACGGTGACCGGCAAGGTGGGACGACAGGAAAATCGAATTGAGAAGGACTTCGGCAAAAAAGTGACGGACCTGCGAGAGGCTAGGGCGAGTTTTGAAAAACGGGTCATCCTGGCTGCGTTGAATCAAAATCACTGGCATCGGGGCAAGGCGGCTGCCGCGCTAAACATTGATCCGAAAACACTTTATACAAAGATGAAAAAGGTCGGGTTGATTTAGCCGTAATTCGGGAAATATGACCCGAATATGAAAATTATAGTTATTTTAAAATGTTATGATACTTGCCAATGGTATGTCAGGCGTTTTTACCCGATATCTCCCTTCTTAAAAACACTTCCTTTAAAGACGTCATTGTTGTTAAAATCTAATAAATTCAATTGCTTAAAAACTTAAGACGTCCCGTGGCATGTTTATTGCCTACTATAATCGTCATGTTTTAAAACGGCATCTTCGTCGAAAGGTATAGAGGGGCAATGAATATTCTGGTCGTGGATGCAGATGTTTCCGTCAGATCCTCAGTCGCTGAGTTTGTTGAGGGGTGGGGATATCATGTGGAGACATCCGGTACGGCACAGAACGCGATACGGCAAGTAAAACAAACAGCTTTTGATTTGGTTTTACTTGACATTTCTCTCCCTGATATGCCGGCGAAGGAACTGATAAGAACACTCAAGGAGCTGAGGCCCGAAATCGGCGTCGTCACAATGACCGAACGCAGTACTGACGAACTTGAAAAAGAGATTCGGTCGCTTGGGATCATATTTTACATGTGCAACCCGGTGAATGGGTTGGCCCTAAAGGAGATTCTCGATCATATCGCAAAAAAGAAGGATATGGAGACGGTGTGAGATAGCGACCTCGGGCATTCGTAAAAACGAACCGAAATTTGACCTTGCATGCTTGCCGGATTTTGATACTTGATTTTCTTGACTACACAAAAAAATGAGATATCGTTGGCGCTCTTTCGGATGGGATAAAAAATATCCCCAAATTCAGACTCCCGCAGTAAATATATCTGAAAAGTCTCGCATTCTTTCGCTTTTTGAATTAGTCCAAAAAAACACTGGGAAATTCTAAACTCTATTCTTGCCAAAACCGGAATAAAAGTGCATCAGTGCGCTGAGTCCTTCTGATACGCAAAACCATGCCCGGTATTTCTTGCGGGATTTTTTTCAGGCTATCTTGAAACTAGACTTCTTGCCGGGATAGCGTAAGATATTTTCTGTAAATTGACTGGACAAAGTCGGTCATCATTTGGTTCACTTATGGTGAACAAAAAAAACGGTCCAATGGGCCTAACCAAAAGGAGAGCAAATGATGACCAGTAAACAGTGTGCCGGATTTTTGGAACAGATTCAAGAAAAAGGCGGTTCGGATGTGATGTTGGAGATGCTTCGACTGATGGTTCAGACGGTACTTGAAGAAGGCATAACGCAGCATATAGGCGCTCAGCCTTATGAACGGGGTGTTACACGCCGTGGTCACCGCAACGGCTACAAGCCTCGTACGATAAAAACGCGCCTTGGGGAGTTGTCGCTTAGTGTGCCCCAGGCGCGCGGGGTTGAACCCTTTGAGCCCTATCCGCTTGTGAAATGGCAGCGCAGTGAACGCGCACTCCTTGTGGCGTGTGCGGAGATGTACTTTCAAGGAGTTTCAACACGCAAGGTAAGCCGCGTATTGGAGGAGATGGGCGGCTTTGAATTGTCTGCCTCTACGGTATCGCGGGTTGCTGCGGAGTTGGATGAACGGCTTTCAGAGTTTCGCAACCGCCGTCTGGATGGGCACGCCTGGCCTTTTTTGATAGTGGATGCCTGTTACATCAAGGTGCGCCATCACGGTTCTATAAAGAGTCGTTCTGTGCTTGTTGTGGCAGGTATCAATGACGCAGGCCGCCGCGAACTTTTAACCTGGCGCGTGGGGGATGTGGAATCTGAAGCGACTTGGGGCGAGGTATTTGCAGAGTTGCGTCAACGAGGTGTTCAAGGGGTTCATTGGGTCGTCAGTGATGGGCATACCGGCATTCAAGCAGCTGCATCCCATTATTTTTGCGATGCGGCCTGGCAGCGTTGCTGGGTCCACTTCATGCGCAACGTGTTGGCCAAGGTATCGCATAAGGACAAGAATGTTTTAAGCAGGGAACTTTGTGCTGCCCGAAAAATAGACGATGTAAAGATTTGCCTTGCCGAGGCAGAACGGATTGCACAGCATTGGGAGCAGCGGTATGAAAAGGCCGCCAACCAGATACGCGAACAGTTTGAGCAAACCCTTGCGGTTCACGGGCTTGCCAAGACACAGCGCCGCCGCGTCTATACCACGAACATGCTTGAACGGATTATGCGTGAGATCAAGCGCCGTACCCGTGTCGTTGGTATTTTTCCCAATGAAGCCTCCTGTGACCGTCTTGTTGGCGCACATCTGATAGAGATACATGAATCATGGCAATGCGAAAAGGCCCGTTATCTTACAATTGATGAAACATTGTTAACCCAGGCAAAAACACAAGAGAAAATAGTTGCATAGTGATGTAGCGAATAATTTCTCCCCCTAGGGGGAGATGCCCCAAAGAGAGACAAGTTAAAAAGTCAAACGGAGAAAAAGAAAGCGTTCACTAAAAGAACCATTTTACAGAAACTTCTTGACACAGGCCTCCATTATGGCTGTTTTAATTAACATGGTGGCTTGCTTTCTGCCATATTCGTTTCGCCGGTTCGGGATTCATTCATAACGTGTGTACAAGCCTTTTGTGAATCTACTACAGTCTGTATATTGCCGATAGAAACGGAGTTGTCGGATTGGCAGGGGGTGTTGAACATTACCAGCATTGCGAGTACGATAATAAAACTAATACTCACGCTAAGAGTGATAAATAATACATCAGTTAACGGCGATATGGTAGAGGGTAATTTTGTCATTGCAATCTCCCTTTATCCGAGGTTCACACAAAATCTCCAACGTAACAATTCGTATTCAATTTTCTTTACCCATTCATGATTGTTATAAGCAATACTTGTGCCAAATAATAATATGTGTAATATCAGTATGTTGGAGGTTTTTGTGTTTGGGGAAGCAATGTGTAACAACAAAAATTGTTGCGAAGTGACAGAATTCGTCCTATTTCAAGATGCGTAATTGAGAGTATTTGCCGGAAACATTGTGCATGATTCCTCAGTCCTAATATGGCGGTCCATTTTGGATGTCATGAAGAAATAAATATTACTATGAGGAAAAGAAAATGTCAGGAAAGTTTTCATCCATA
>CAYNYM010000129.1:0-7844 GCA_964401325.1 uncultured Desulfobacteraceae bacterium
TTGCAGAGGTGGTTAATGCGGCCCCGGAACTGATCCTGCATAACATCAACTACGTGAAGAAGGTCGTCTTTCCGTTGGAAATCTTGTTGATCGTCAAGCTATTGAGCTCCCTGATCAATGCCTTTTTCGCATTGTTGGTTTTTCTGCTTGGGATCCTAATCATCCATCACTCTCTCCAATGGACCTCTCTGCTGCTTCCCCTCGTATGGCTCCCTCTATTGCTCTTTACTGCGGGGTGTGGCTATTTTTTGGCATCCTTCGGCGTCTTTGTCAGAGACCTGAGCGCCGCAGTCAATATCATGACCACGATGCTTTTTTTCCTCACACCGATTTTCTATCCTTTGAGTGCCGTTCCAGAACAGTTTAGACTTTTTTCCAGGCTCAACCCCCTTGCCCTTTTTGTTGAGGATGCACGGGGTGCCATGCTCTGGGGGGTGGTACCGGATTGGTCCATTTTCTTGATATCCCTGACACTATCGGCCCTTTTGTGGTTATTCGGTTTTATCTGGTTTCAAAAAAGCAAAAAGGCCTTTGCTGATGTCGTATGATGGACGGCGGGAAAAGGAATTGGTTTCGACAATTTTTTTCTATGCGATGGTCATCTCCCTATCGCATTGCCATTGAACCCTAACCCTGTGCATCAGGATACGTATTGAGTGCTAACTTTCAACAATGACAGGTAATCTTGCTCTAGGCTCAGACAGACTTGGAAAATGTTACCAGATTTATGACCGACCTATCGACCGCCTCAAACAATCGCTCTGGCGCGGCAGGAAACGGTTTTACAGGGACTTCTGGGCCTTAAAAGACATTTCTTTTGAGATCGAGAGGGGGGAAACCGTTGGAATTATCGGTTCCAACGGGGGGGGGAAGTCCACCCTTTTGCAGGTCATATGCGGTATTCTCAGACCGACTGAAGGAAGCGTGAGCATCCAGGGGAAGGTGGCCGCCCTTTTGGAGCTGGGGGCGGGATTTAATCCGGAATTCACCGGGCGTGAAAATGTCTATATTAATGCCGCAATCCTCGGACTCAGCCGTTCAGACATCGAATCGTGTTTTCAAGATATCGTCCGATTTGCCGATATCGGGCAATTCATTGACCAACCCGTAAAGAGTTATTCCAGTGGGATGTACGTTCGCCTGGCCTTTGCCATTGCCATCAATGTGTCCCCTGACATCCTGATCATCGATGAGGCCCTGGCGGTAGGGGATATCCGGTTTCAACATAAATGCATGGCCAAGATCAGAGAGTTTTGCGAAAAAGGAACGGTCGTTTTTGTGTCCCATAACATGACGGCCGTCAACGAACTCTGCTCCCGTGTCTTATGGATGGAATCAGGTCAGATCCGACTAGATGGAAAACCCAAGTACGTGATCGAGAAATACCTTCAGTATATTTATGAAGGGGACGAGGCAGGCAACAATAAAATAACCCCAGAAGATTTTTTTTCCGACAACGATCTGTCCGAGATGAAAGGTTTTTCATTCGTCGATAAGGAGTGCCAACAATTTGGCAATCTCAGAGCGACAATAAAGGGCGCACGTCTTGTAACTTCTGAAGGATGCACCAGAGTTGTGTATGAAGGTCAGTCATCCCGAATAGACCTCATTCTTCAGGACCATGCGGATATCCGTCGACCCATTGTCGGCTTTATTGTGAAGGATCGTCTGGGTCGGGAGCTTTTCGGAGACAATAATGCCCTCATGGCCCAGCCCATCACCCCTCTAAACGCCGGGCAAAGCTATGTGATCTCATTTAGCATCAAGGCATGGCCGAACATCCAAGAGGATGAATATCTTTTATCCCTTGCAGTCGCGGACGGATCACTGGAAGATCACGAGCAATGCCATTATGTTCACGATGCCCTGGTTTTTAAGAGTGTCCCTGTGAGACCGGCCGTCGGGGTTTTCTCCCTTGTCGATAACCGTTTCAAAATATCCGAGATGGGGACGACCAGGGGTTGAATAACCCGATATTGAACACAAGGCATAAACTGCTTTGTTATTTTCCCTATAATGTTGAGTAATCTGTTGCTTTTAACTAGTATTTTTTGTAATTTATACTGTTTTACTTTTACAAAATGGAACATTTTAGGTGATAAAGGATTATATTAAAAGGGTTCCGTAATTTAAATGGTTGCTCTGTCTTGCAGCCGCTTATCCCAGTGAAAGACTTGGGTGAGATATGGGTAGCTTTTTTCAAAAGTATATACCTAAGCCCTTTTTCTATTTTTTCCATAATAGGTGCTCATTGGGGCGTTCTTAATGTCTACCAGTGCAGGCAGGTATTGTCCCTGGAATCAAGGTAAGTTAAATGTGCTTAAAACGAATGACGAATTTTGACAATAAGAGCGCCGCCCAAAAAGCCTTTCAGAAAATCAGGGAAAACCTAAAATACCCAAATTTTGTCTTGTCCCTCTCCCATTCCAATTATCTTGTGTCTCTGGGCGGAACAGAAAAGGTGATGCATGAGGAGCAGGCCGAATTCGAAAAAAGGGAGATTTCCTATGTGCAGTTGTACGCATATGTGGCGCGGGATGAATCCTGGTGGAAAGGGTGCCCGGATCAGCTTGTGGGCGTGAATGTCGATTCGACGCCGGTCGGTAACTTCGGCATGATTCAGTTGGCGTTGCTCTTGAAGTTGCTTCAGTCAACTCAAGAGGCCTGTGCCGTTGCCATTCATATTCATCACCTGATGCATCTCTCCATTTCCGGGGTGGCCTATCTCCTGAGTACGCTTCAGGTTCCAAGGATACGCCTCTTTCTGCATGATTACTACACCATTTGTCCTCAATTCAACCTCCTCCGGGATGGCACCGAATATTGCGCGGTGGATTGTCGTGACTGCGGCGCAAAAGACAGGAGGATACCCCATTTCTCCATGATGAAACGGTTCCTTGAAGGGCTTGAGGCCGAATTTGTGGCCCCGTCCCAAGTTGCCGGGGATATATGGCGCAAGGCATTCCCTGAACATGCGCAAAAAATCAGAGTCGTTCCCCATCAAAATCGATTGGAACGCCAGATCTCTTTTACCCATTCCGGCATCACATCATCCAGGTATCGTCCAAGAATCGCCTATCTCGGCTATGAGTCGATCAATAAAGGTCTTGAGCTCTGGCGGAAGCTCGTTTCAGTTGGAGATTTGAAAGGAAAATACGACTTTTACCACCTCGGCGCCGCCGGTATAAGAATGCCCGGCGTGAAATACGTGCCCGTATCTTTCCTGGTAGAAGGTCCGGACGCAATGATCAAGGCCCTGCGGAAGCATCAGATCGATATCGCTTTTTTATGGTCCATTTGTCCTGAGACCTATTCATTTACTGTGTATGAAGCATTTGCCTCCAACTGTTTCGTCATTACGAATGCGATAAGTGGAAATATTGCGGCACAGGTCCGGGATTCGGGCAGAGGCGTCATCTGTCGTAATGAACCCGATTTATTTCAACTTTTAAAAGATGTTCCAAGCTTTAGGGAATTGCTTCAGAACCATTTCAATTGTAACAGACCTATGGACCTGTCCTTCAACTGCCAACTCGCAGAGGAAAGTGTAGAGGATAAAAGGCCTCAGGCTTTTTTCCGAAATGCAGGTTCCTCGGATAATCGCCTGGGACATAGCCCTGAAGATTGGGAACACCTGACCTGCTCTATCGAACTGGAAACGATTCGAGCAGAACACATGGAAGAAATATCAAAACACATTCTTGCCCTGGAAAAAAAATTATTCAGAATAAACCAACAGGTCTTCGAAGGTGATCTCCCGCCTGTAGAACAATATGCCTCCAACAATTGTGAGAGCCCATCCCAGCAAATGCTCGATCAAACCATTCGATTTCTAAGACGCCACCCAACGCTAAGACATATCGCAATTTCGCTCTTGAATGCCATGTGGCGTTTCTCAATTAAAATAAAGAAAATAAGGGAAGGAAGATAACACAGGTGCACTATTTTACGAGTATCACGGCAAACTACCTGCCAAAGGCCAGGGTCCTGGCAAAATCAGTGAAAAGACATGATCCCGAGGCTGTCTTTTATCTCATGCTTTCTGATCAGATGCCCAAAGGCGTCAAAATTGAAGATGAACCCTTTGACAGGGTACTATATATCGACGATCTGGGCATTCCAGATAGGGACGCGTGGATCTTCGAGCATACGGTGGTTGAACTCTGCACGGCTGTCAAGGGAGCTGCGCTGGTCCATATCTCCGAAACAACACCTGCCGATAAGATCATTTATTTTGATCCGGATATTGTGGTCCTGCATTCACTTGATAAATTATCGCAGATTTTGGATAAGACCAGTATTGCCTTGACTCCACATCTGGTTTCTCCGGACACGACTTACGAGGCCATAGTGGATAACGAGATCTGCAGTTTGAAACACGGCATATATAACCTGGGTTTTTTGGGGATTCTAACGACCCCGGAGGGTATGCGGTTCGCGCGGTGGTGGCGGGACCGGTTGCTGGCTTTGTGCTATGACGACATCCCAAACGGCTTGTTCACGGACCAGCGATGGGCCGATCTGGTGCCGGCCTTTTTTGACGACGTAACCATTATTCGGGACAAAACCTACAACGTCGCAACATGGAATCTAACCCACCGTGAGGTGCGTTCAAATCAGGACGGGATGTTGACGATTGAAGGCTCACCTGTCAAGTTTTACCATTTTTCAGGGTTTGATTCGGGCGATCAGAAGGTGATGTTGAGAAAATATGCAGCTAAAAACAGCCCCTTGTTTGATCTAAGAGAATGGTATATCCGTCAGATACGTCAGGAAGGCCAGCGGGAATTTGGAAACTTGCCGTGTGTGTATTCAACTTACTCAAACGGAGAGAAGATTACGGATCTTCAACGCAAAATTTATCGATCCCGGCAGGATTTAATCTCGGCCTTTCCGAACCCGGCGGTTGTTACGGAAGACAAAGGTTGCTATTATTGGTGGTTTAAACAGGAATTTAAAGATCCGGATGCATCGTTTCATTCTGTTGAGAACCCATCCCAGGGGACCTATAATCAGGTGATCCGATTCCTGCACCGACACCCGAGGTTGAAAAATACCTTGAAAACGATTCTGATTTCCCTGTCTCATGTTTCAGCAAAGATCAAAAGACTAAAATTGATGTTTGGGATAAGGTAAAAATGCACCTGAGTTCACTCGATAATATGCAGACCTTTCGTAAGCGGTACCTGACCGGAAAAGAGGATTTGCCATTGAAAATTCTTGATCTGGGCAGTATGGCCATTGGAGGCTGCTATCGGCCTATATTTGAAGAGATTCAATGGGACTATATCGGTGTGGATCTTTCTCCGGGCGAAAATGTGGACATGGTTCTTTCGGACCCCTATAACTGGTTGGAAATCGAGTCCTGTTCGATCGATGTGGTCATATCGGGTCAAACGTTCGAGCACATCGCGTATTTCTGGAAGACCATGACCGAAATTGCAAGAATACTCAAGCCGGGGGGATTATGTTGCATCATCGCTCCTTCAGGCGGTCTGGAGCACAGATATCCGGTGGATTGCTGGCGCTTTTACCCTGATGGATTCCGCGCCTTAGCCGAATATGCCGGCTTGGAAACCTTGAACGTGGCGACGCAATGGGAACCACGGGGGTACAGGGACGATAGCGACCGCTGGGCGGATACGGTTCTTGTGGCAAGGAAGGTGGAAAAATCGGAACTTGTCGAAGAGGAGGTGGAACATCTTTACCGCAGACAGATCGACGTCGAAGCAGAAGACTCCCTAAGCAGGATTGTCCGTCACATCAAACCCAATAAAAATATTTTAGAACTTGGGCCTGCAACAGGGTATCTCACGAAATACCTCAAGGAGAAGCTGGGTTGCTCGGTTCACTGTATAGAGTTGTCGAAAAAAATGGCATCTGAAGCCGAAAAATTTTGCGAGCATATGGTCATTGCCGACATAAATTCAGTGCAACTGGAAGAGCAGTTTGCCGGACATCAATATGATTTCATAATTATTGCTGATGTCATAGAGCATCTTTGGGAAAACGAGAAGACTTTGCTGTCCTGTCGGAACCTGCTGAAACCCGGGGGGCGGTGCATTATCTCCTTCCCCAATATTGCCCATGCTTCGATTATCGGAGGCCTGCTCAAAGGCAATTTTGACTATACAACCGAAGGTCTCCTGGACCGGACCCACGTGCGTTTTTATACCCGAAATAGTATGACAGCCCTCTTAAAAAAATGTGGATTTACGATTTTAGAGACAGAGACGGTTACAAAGCTCCCGGAGGACACTGAGATCGGCGATTCACTTGGCGATCTTCCTTTTACCGTGCAAAAACAGATCGTCAGCATGGATGATGCTTTGACCTATCAGTTTATTTTCGCCTGCGAGCAAGACATCGCACCCGGGCATGGAGGCCGAGAACCGGACAAGGACGCTCCTTCTATAATAGATTTGAGACGCCTTCACCTGCAGGGTTTGAACGACCGTATTGCAGACCTGGAAAAAGCGTTGTACCAGACTCAGGACTTGGCCAATAATCGTTTAGATACCCTTCATGAACACGAGCGACGAATCCAAGAATATGCAGAGGCCTTGTCATATGCCCAAAGGCTTGCGTATGAACGGCAGGATAAGATTGAAAGGCTCATGAATCACCCAGGGTGCAAATTCTATAAAAAAATTAGAGGTTTTTTAAAAAAATAGTTATCTCCAGTTTATGATTATGCGAAAAAAAGATCCGGCCCTTACTTTTCGAATGGCTGCGTTGCTTGAATCCTGCCGCAGAGCTTCAAAACAAAAAGTGCTTTTCGTAAACCACAACGCTGGCGGCGGCTGTGAAAAGCACATGCAAGAATTGGCAGCCGTTGTTCAAGATAAGGTAGAGGTAGTCACTATTCGATCTTCGGGCCCTGAGGGAGTCATCCTTCGCTTGGGGACAGATCCCAAGGCTGAAGGCATATATTTCATTTTGCCTCAAAATTACAAAAAATTATTGGAATTATGTCGTTATCTTAATATATCCCGGGTTCACTTTCATCATTTGATGGGCATTCATCCCCTGCTTCGAAACTTGGCACAGGAACTCAAGATTTCTTGCGACATAACGCTTCACGACTACTACTTTATCAATTCAAATCCCACTTTGACAGATCGAAACGGAAAATATTGCGAAAACAGCTCCAATCGGGATATTTTATGCGCAGAATCCTATCCGATTCCAGGAAGATTATCTCCCGAACAATGGCGCGAACGCCAGACAGAATTTCTGAAAAAAGCAGAACGAATCTTCGTCCCATCTCGATATGCTGCAAATCTGTATCTCGAATATTTTCCCGACCTGAGCCCTATTGTGGCCTGTCATCCTGATTGGGAAAAGAACGCCCCTTACCCAAATCCCCGCTGGAAGGGGATAAAGGGCAACCTGCCCCTGCGAATTGCTTTAATAGGGGCATTGAGCAAAGAAAAAGGATCTGAAGTGCTCGAATCCTCCGTAAAAATGGCTAAACACCTTTCATTGCTATTAGAATTTCATCTCATCGGATACGCGTATAGCCGGCAGGATTCTGCTGTCAGGGTTCACGGATGGTACGATGACTCGCAATTGGGGCATATGATTTCTAAAATCGATCCTCACATCATATGGTTTCCGTCTCAGTGCCCTGAAACATACTCTTACACCCTGAGTGCTGCATTAGAATCAGGTAGACCGCTTGTTGTGCCTGATATTGGAGCCTTTCCTGAGCGCGTCAGAGGAAGGCCCCTCACATGGGTGGAGACATGGAATAACCCTATTGATAAGCGGCTGGAACTCTTTGCTAGTTTGCGAGACCGGATGCTGGCGCTGGAAAAGCATGAACAGTCAATCAACTGGAA
>CAYNYM010000130.1:0-7843 GCA_964401325.1 uncultured Desulfobacteraceae bacterium
ATTGTCTCGGTACATGGCATACGAATTGCTTGAGGTTATTTCTCTTTTTCCCAAATCTCTTTCAAGGGGGTATCACGCGTCATGTTTCGAGACCTTTTCTCGCCGTTTCAGCTCAAAAATTGTCATTTCCGAAACCGAATCGTCATGCCGGGCCTTGCCTCCTTTCTCATCGAGGAAGACGGCTCCGTCACCGACAGGACCGTGGAGCATTACAGAAATCGCGCCTCAGGCGGCACAGCCATGGTCATCATGGAGGCCTGCGCGGTCTCGCCCGAGGGACGGGTCTCGAACCACCAGCCGAGGATCTACGACGACCGTTTCGTGGAGGGACTCTCCCGTATCGCCCAAATTTTGAAGAAGGAAGGGGCTGTGCCCGCCCTCCAGCTCCACCATGCCGGAAGACAGACATCCCAAAGGGTCATCGGGCGAAGACCCCTTGCCCCGTCAGCGCTTTCCTGCCCGGTCATCAGCGGAGAGGTGGAGTCCCTGAGCATAGCCGGAATTCAGGACCTGATCGGAAAATTCGGAGAAGCGGCCGCCCGGGCGGTCCAGGCGGGGTTCCAGGTGATCGAGATCCACGGGGCACACGGCTATCTCGTGAATCAGTTTCTTTCCCGCTATTCCAATGATCGCAACGACGAGTACGGCGGAGATCTCTCGGGCCGCACCCGATTTGCCCGGGAGGTCGTCGCCGAGGTGAGAAACCGGGTGGGTAAGGACATTCCCATTTCCTTCAAGATCAGTGCCCAGGAATTCGTGCGCGACGGGCTCACGGTTGGAGAAAGCACGGAGATTCTCCGAGAATTGGTCGAGGCGGGCATCGACATCGTACAGGTCTCGGCCGGAACCGATGCCACCCCCGAGTGGATTTCGCAGCCCATGTTCATGGAAAAGGCCTGTCTGGCCGGTTCGGCGGAAAGGATCCGAAAGGCCCTGGACATCCCCGTCATGGCCGTGGGAAGGATCAACGATCCGGTCGTGGCGGACGCCCTTATCGGGCAGGGCAAGGCCGATCTCGTCTGCATCGGCCGGGGGCTCCTGGCGGACCCCGAGTTCCCGAGAAAGGCCGCGGAAGGCCGTACGGATGAGATTCGAACCTGTATTGCCTGCAATACCTGCATGCAGTCCATCTATCGGAAGGGCCGGATCGAATGCATGGTCAACCCGACCCTGGGACGCGAAAAGGAGATGAAGATTCAACCCGCCGATGTCTCCCGGAACATCATGGTCGTCGGCGGGGGGCCGGGAGGCCTGGATGCGGCCTGGGTGGCGGCCAAACGGGGACACGAGGTGCATCTCTACGAAAAGCGGTCGCAACTGGGGGGGCAGTTGACCCTTTGCAGCTGCATGAAATGCAAGCAGGAGATTTTGAATCTGATTCGGTATCAAAAGGCGCAGATCCTAAAGTACGGGGTGCATACCCACCTGAATACCCAAGTCACCCTGGACCTGATCAAAGAACAAGACCCGGATGTAATCATCCTGGCCACGGGATCGGTCCCCATCAAACCGGCCCTCCCGGGCCTGGACAAAGAGATCGTTCTCTCACTGCCCCAGATCCTCAATGGGCAGGGCATTGGGGTGAAGAAGACAGTGATCATCGGAGGGGGGGCATCCGGCTGTGAGTTGGCCCATCATCTTGCGCTGAACGGATGCCACGTGACCCTGGTGGAACAACAGGAAAAAATCGCTGCCGAAGTGGAATCCGTCACGCGAAGGGTCTTGATTCGGGAGCTCCAAAAATATGGAGTCGAGATCATCACCGGTCTCAGATTGTCCCGGGTGGAGGACCATGGCGTTTGGGCGGTTGCGGGAGACGGTAAGGAACTTTTCATGGATGCGGAGCGCGTCGTTCTCACGGTGGGCAACCGGCCTGAGAACCGCCTGTTTGAGGCCATCAAATCCTTGGGAAAGCCCGTTCATCAAATCGGTGATTCCCTGGAGCCCAGGACGGCCAAAACGGCCATTGCCGAGGGGGCCCTCATCGGCCGGAGGATCTGAGGCAGGTCCTTCGGCCGATCAGGGCAGGGATCATCAACGGGCCTGGATGTCCTCTCTTTCTTGGTCGGCACTCTGTTTTTATTTGCGATCGACCATCACGATATGGGTGATGCCCCATATGTCGCGGTCGACAAAGTAATCACGCAAGGGGACGATGGTGATCTTGCCCGGTGCCTCTTGCCCGTCCATTTCGGTCAACAACATGATGGATTTTCCCTCCTCGTTGAGAAAGATTTCGGGTCCGGAGAAGAGTGCCCGGAATCCGTCACAGGATATAAAAATGAAATCCTGCCCGCTTCCGCAGCCGGGAAAGTTTTTTCGAAGAAAGGACCTGAGGGGATATCCTCGGGCTGTGGAGACGCCCATGAAACCGTGGCCGTGGCCCACACGGATCCAGTCCCGGACCTCCTGTTGTTCCAGCCCGTCGAAAGAGGCGGGCCGTTCCTCCCCCTTTGCCACACAGGAGAGCGAATCACTGGTGCATTGGTATTTTTCCCTCCAGGGCGGCAGGAGTTGGTCCGGTGTCTCATGGACGTCGAAGGTGATGGAGACCACCTGATCGAGGTAGCGAGAGGTGTCAGGGTCCCGGGGGCAGATCAGACGGAGGCCGTCCACGTTTTCCGGGAAGAAATTCTTGGAATAGGTTTCCGGGTCCTTGCTCGGCATCAAGGGTTTACGATGGAAGGCCAGGCTGACCGGATGGCGGTCGTCGGCCATAATCAGTTCACCGTAACTGAAGGACGACTCCTTCCCGGAAAGGGAAGTGAAGGTGACCAGAAGATCCACGGGCCTCTGAAAGCAGATATTGTCGGGTTTTTGGGGAGCGATCCCCTCCAAGAGGTGATAGAGGGGAATGCCCGTGTAGATATAGGCTCCCAGGTACTGCCCCCCGGGCGAAATTTCCTTGGTGCGGACCCTGGCGGTGGCCAGGGCCCTGAGGGCCGATCCGGTCATGTGATAGGTCTTCTTGACCATGCCCTTGAGGGTGAGGGAAATTTTTTTGGGTACCTGTTCGGCAAGGGCCAGGGGAGTGGCCCCGGTGACGGCCATGATTTCCGGGTAGTTCTTCTCCCTTTCGTACAGAAAGACGGTCACGCCATAGGCCATGAAGATTATGATCAAAAGGGCTTCGAGTATCCTCTTTGTCATGTTTTAATTCGTCCTTTCATTCAGGTGGAAACCGAGTGATCTCTCAGAAGTAGTCTGAAATTACAGGCACTAAAATAAAGGTCAAACCCATACAAAAAAGGCAAAGCGGGAGAGTCCGCACCGAAAAGGGGACTTTCCATCTATGAGTGTGGGTAAACAGACCTTCCGGTTCACGCTGCCCCAAAGGGCCTTTGGCCCGGGGCAGGTTCTTCCCCCCGCTCCTGTGGCCTGCCGAAGGGCACCCCGAGGGTCTCTCAGGTTCTCTTAAAAAGAACGATCCAGAACCCCGTCTCGTCGTCGATAATCCGGTAGGCGCCGACGCCGATTTCTCCAAACATTTTCCCGAAGCGCTTGCGGTCTTCCTCATCCGTCTTGTTCTTCGCATAGCAATCCCAGTTGGGGTCTCGTTTCAGCATTTCGGCAACGACCCGTTCCCGGAGGTGGCGGCTTCCGAATCCGCCACCTATATAAGTGGCACCGCCGGGTGCCAGGACCCTCAGGATCTCTCGGAAGGCCTCCTTCAGATCGTCCCAGAAGAACATCGATCCCCGGCTTACGATGAGATTCGCGTATCCGTCTTCAAAGGGCATGGCGTGCACGTCCCCCTCCGCGATTTCAATGCGGTCCGCAAGCCCGTTTTCATGGATGTTTTCCAGCGCAAACTCACGGGCATCACCGGAAAAGTCAAAGGATACGACCTTCATTTCGGGCGCTACGTGGGCCATTGCGATCGCCAGCATGCCGGGCCCGCTCCCGAGGTCGATGCACACGCCCCGGGAGATCCCGGTGACCGACAGGGCGTTTTGCGCGATCACGGGATAAACAGGGGCAAAGACCGTCTTGGCGGTCTCATTCATTTTCTGTGCCCCTTTTCTATCAAAGGGTATATCTTCCTTTTTCGTCCAATTCTTCTCCATAGAAGGTCTCTCCCGAATGATTTGGCATTTGGATAAGTTCTCGATCCTTCCCCCGCCTACCCGGTAGATTCCGTTGATGCACTTGAGGAGGATTGTCTTGCCGGAACCGTTGGGCCCCAGAAGTCCGCAGATCCTCCCCAGGGGGCCGTGTCCTTTCCTTTTCCTGAAAGAGGGCAGACGGCTTGTAATCCTTCTTTGTATCATCCGGTATCATCCGCTGGATATGTCTGATTTGTCACAACACGGCGTGGAAGTCAAATGTAAACTCACGGACCCTAGGGGTGTTGGAAAATTCAAGAGCGCGCCCGGTAAGCATCGGGTGTCGGTCCCAAAAAAGAGATTGACAAAAGGAGACTGATTGCATATTCGCTTATGTCAGTATTGGTATATTACGGGTGCGCCATGGTTTCCGGGGCCTTTATCGTTTTTTGAATGCCTTTTTGGAGACAACGCAAGGGTGTTACAGGAAGAGGATCCTGGATGAGGCTGCCCCTAAGGAGATATCCCGTGCAAGAATGTTCTTGGGCAAAGATAGCAATCCTGCTGGCCTGCCTTGTCATGCTGACCCAATGGGGATGCGAAAAGAAAACGACCCTGGAAACGGAAACGATCCCCGTTACCGACCAACTGGGACGTACCGTCGCCGTGTCCAAAAAAATAGAAAGGATCTCCGCAACCCATCACTTTGGGGGTATGATCGTCTATGCTCTCGGTCAGCAGGAAAAGTTGGTGGAACAGGCCCTTTACGGTAGAGGGGCCATGGCCATGTCGAAGATCGACCCGGCCTTTGCGGCTCGACCCAAGCTCCTTCAGGGGCGCACCATGAGTGTCGAGGAACTGGTGGCCCTCCGTCCCCAAGTCGTTTTTGTATATGCCTCCCTTGACAAATCGGAACTGGCGTTGCTCGAGAATGCCGGGCTACCGGTGATTGCCGTCGAGGGAGAGACGATTGAAGAGAGTTTCGATGCCGTGGACCTGGTTGCCCATATCCTGGGTTGCCCGGAGCGTGGAAAAAAATACCTGGAAGATTGCCGAAACCTGCTGAGGGTGGTGGAGGAGCGGGTGGTCAAAATCCCTGAAACAGAGCGCATGCGTGCCCTCTTTGCCGGACCCAAGAGCGTCTACACGGTGGCCACCGGGGAAATGCTTCAAACCCGGATCCTGGAGGCTGCCGGGGCCTTGAATCCCGCCTCCGATCTGAAGGGATGCTGGGCCGAAATTTCGCCGGAACAACTGGCGACCTGGAATCCCGATGTGATTTTTGTGGGTTCGTCCCTTGATACGTCCTACGGCCTCAAGGAGATCTATCAGAACCCCCAGTTCAAAACCGTTCGGGCGATCCAGGAAAAAAGGGTTTACGCCTTCCCCTCCAATATCGGATGGTGGGACTACCCGGCCCCCCACTGTGTACTCGGAGTGGCCTGGGCCGCCAAGACCCTGTATCCCGAGCGGTTTCGGGACCTGGATATGGTCAAGACTGCGGATATTTTTTATAAAAAATATCTGGGACACACCTTTACGGCCCTGGGGGGAATGTTGTGAGAAAGAACATGGGGCTTTTTCTCTTTCTCTTGTTCGGCTGCACGGTTATGGCGTCTCTGTGCGTCGGGCGTTATGCCATGGGCCCTTGGGAGGTTTGCCGGGTGATCCTGGCCGGCATGGGATGGGATGGGACAGGGACGTCCCCGGCCCGTGAAGCACAACTGATATTCTGGAATATCCGTTTTCCCCGGATCCTCTTGAGTTTCGTGGTCGGGAGCGGCATTTCCATATCAGGGGTCGTCTTTCAGGCCCTCTTTCGCAATCCCCTGGCGTCCCCGGACATCCTCGGGGTGACGGCGGGGTCCTGTTTCGGGGCCGCCCTGGCGATCATGTATTTCACCGAGAGGGCCCTGGGCATCCAGGGCTTTGCCTTTGTTTTCGGGATCTTTGCTGTGTCCATGGCCTATCTTCTGGCCTCACGGAGCCGGGATCGGTCGGCATCGGTGCTGGTAATTTCGGGGATCGTGGTCTCGGCGGTCTTTCAGGCCGGGCTCTCCATTCTCATGTATGTTTCCGATCCCTACGATCAACTGGCCAAGATCGTCTTCTGGACCATGGGAAGCTTCCAGGTGAGTTCGTGGGTCAAGGTGCGGGCCACCCTGCCTGTCGTGGTCACAGGCGCGATACTGATTTCCGTTTTCGCTTGGCGCCTCAATGTCATGACCCAGCAGGACGAGGAGGCCCTCTCCCTTGGGGTGGATATTTTCCGGTGGAGATTTTTCTATGTCGTGGTCAGCACCCTGATGGTGGCATCTTCCGTTGCCGCAGTCGGCTCCATTGCCTGGATCGGCCTCATCATGCCCCATATCGCCCGGTATCTGGTGGGTACGGAGCACAAGAGGCTGGTGCCAGCGGCTGCCCTCCTGGGGGGCACCTTTCTCCTCCTGATGGATTCGGTGGCCAGAACCCTGATGGCCTCTGAGATTCCCATCAGCATTGTGACCTCAATCTTCGGGGCCCCTTTTCTGGGATATCTCGTCCTCAATCGGGGAGGCAGCGGCATTGGAAGTCATGCTACAAATTGAAAACTTGAGCGCGGGATACGGCAAGGATCCCGTTATTCGGGATGTCAATCTGACTATTCCCGAAGGATGCATTTGCGCCCTGATCGGGCAAAACGGGTCCGGCAAGACCACCCTGATGCGCTGCATCAATACGGTGCTCAAACCCTTGAAGGGAAGGGTGACCCTTTGCGGAAAAGATATGGGCCGTCTGAAGCGTGCCGAGATCGCACGCCTCATCAGCGTCGTGCCTCAAACCAATGACGTGGCCTTTCCTTTTTCCTGCCTGGAGATGATTCTCATGGGGGGGGCGGCCCGTCTCAAGGCCTGGGCATCTCCCGGGGCAGAGGAAGGACACAGGGCCCGAAAGATCGCCGTGGAGATGGGGTTCTCCGACCTGCTGGAACGATCCTTCAATTGCCTTTCCGGCGGTCAGAAACAACTCGTGATGCTGGCGCGGGCCCTGTATCAGGATACGCCCGTCATGCTGCTTGACGAACCCAATGCACACCTGGATTTTTGCAATCAGCATCGCATCATGGCCTTTTTTCAGGAGGCGGCAAGGAGACGGCATACCACGGCCCTTGTTACGCTCCACGATCCGAACCTTGCGCTGAATTACTGCGACAGCGTCATCCTTTTGCGGGAAGGACGGGTGATCGCCCAGGGCCCCACCCGAAGGGTCATGGACGACGAGATGTTGAAAGAGGTCCTTGGGGAAAACATTCGGATCGATACCACCGCCCGGGGCCTTCAGGTGGTGGTTCCGCGGAATCCCGCGGCCGGTGTGCAGAAGGAGGCCCATCAAGCCCTGAAGAATGCCCCTCTTTCTTCAATCCGATTATGAGCTTGCCCTCTTGACAAAATGAAGGTCAAGGGGCATGGCAGTCTCTTTTCAAAAACGAGGGCCTAAGAAGTAGCTTGATGAAAACGGGGCAACGAGGGCGGCGATGAACCTCCGGTTTGAAAAGAGATTGTCATGACCCGTCCACAGCTGAATGCGTTTCAAAAAGCTAAATAGCTAACAATCCGAATTGCGGGAGGCAAAGTGTATGCGATGTAATTATTGCGAATGGCGTTGTGATTTGAGCGACGGAAAGCTCGGTGTATGCCGGATGTTTGTCGAAGACCCCACAGGAGAAGTCCGGGAACGGTTTCCCCTTAAGTGGTGTACCTACTCGATTTCCCGGATCGAATCGATGCCCTTCTACCACGTCTATCCCGGGAGCCGTT
>CAYNYM010000131.1:0-7805 GCA_964401325.1 uncultured Desulfobacteraceae bacterium
GTGGATGAGATCTACGGCCTTCATGCCTGGCCGGTGTTTGAAGCCGGGCAGTTCGGCATCTGTCCCGGGGCCTATCTCGGTCAGGCCGATCATTTCGAAATCGAAATCACCGGTGTCGGCGGCCATGCCGCCATGCCGTCCTTTGCCATTGACCCGATCGTGATCGGCGCACAGTTTGTAACAGCCCTTCAGTCCATTGTGTCGCGTAATGTGGACCCACTTGAATCGGCGGTCGTATCCGTCACCCAGTTCAATGCCGGGACAACCGGAAATGTGATCCCTCCCTCTGTAAAGATGGTGGGAACGGTCCGCACGCTCGATACAGAAGTTCAGAAAACCGTTCGAGACAGGATGGAAAAACTGCTCGAAGGCATCACCTCCGGGCAGGGAGCGACTTTTACCTTCGAATATATGGAGGGCTATCCCGTCACCTTCAACCACGAGCCCTGCGTGGAAAGAGCCCTGTCGGTGGCTAGGGCCATCGCAGGAGAAGAACAGGTCGTCTTCCCCCAACCGTCCATCCTGGGGGCCGAAGATTTCGGGTATTATAGTCGAAAGATCCCGGCCTGCTTTTTTAATCTCGGATGCGGGAACCAGACAAAGGGGATCACGAGGATGCTTCATGATCCCCGTTTTGACGTGGATGAATCGTGCATGATTTATGGTATGGCCATGGAGGCCCTTCTGGCCCTTACGTTTCACCGAGAGAGCCGGCTCTAAGCTTTAGGGATCAGGTCAGAGACAGTTGGCTATGCCGAAAAAATAACTTGGAGAGTCCGGGAGTGTTGAAATTTAAATAATATAAAACTCCTTAGGGGTTAGCCCAAAGCCGGGCCCTCTGGACCTGGATTCTTTACAATTAAGTGTTTGCTGCTATTCGGCGGGACCCAGTAAAATTTTTTGGTTCGGATAAATATACTCGCCCTTGGCAAAATTGTTCAGACGGCGCAGTTCGTCGACGGAGACACCATACTGTCTCGATATTGCCGACAGTGTGTCCCCGCGCCCAACCATATGATAACGGCTAACGTCTTTGCCCGCCGATCCGCCTTTTCCCTGTTCGGCCCCGGCGAGGACTCTGCGGAGTTCGGCTGCCCCGGGGTTGCTGACAGAACGCTTTACAAAGATATCCACAGGCCTCACTTCCCTGCCGTAGTAGGCCCGGTTCCACTCGTCCCTCGTGGCGACGACGGCCCCCTCGGCGGAGATCCCGGCATAGGCCCCTTTTGTGCGCGTAAAGGAAAGGATGTCGGCCACAACATTGGACTTGACCCCTGATCCGACAGGCCCCAACGCAGCCGATACGTCACCCCCCAGTTTAAAGGATGAAGCGTAGAGCTTTTCCACGGCCTTTTGGGTCCTCACGAACATGATCGCCTCCGCCGCCTCGCCACCGATCTGAAGACCAAAGGTCACCGATCCAATGTTGTAGAAGGCCGGCTGGCTCCACTGCCCTGTTTTTCCATCCCGGAGGACCAGAATACCGGTTCCCCCTGAGCCCCCTAAAATAAAGCCGGCTTTCAACAGTCTTGGGATGATGATCAGTCCCTTGGCACGATGGAGATTTTCATGCAACCAGGAAAGGTTCTCGTCCAGCATGAAACTCTGAAACGTTACACGTGACTTGTCCACGAGACCCTGCTGCTTCACGGCCTCGTCGGCTGTTGCGGGTGCGGCCCGCAGGGCAAGTATGCCCACAAACAGGGCGGTCGTCAGGCCGATGGTTTTCTTCCGAAAGATCCTTCGAACAGTTTTCATGGTTTCCTCCTCCTTGCAGTTTAAAGGGTGAAAAATGGGTTCCTGAAACATTTTTACAGAAGATGCCTTCACAGGAATAGGACTCACCGGGTAGAGGTAGCAGTGGAAGGGGTATTGGATCCGGGGGCCATAAATCGCTTTCATGACTCGGGTACTTGGTGTGGTCTTATTAGGATGATGCGATCAGGGTGTATCGATTCTCGGCCAATTCTATAGTTTAAAATCGACGGGTCAAATAAGGCGAAGACCCTATTTTTCATCAATGCGAACCTTATTTGCTTTTATATTTCAATAAGACGTCGCCCGTCCGGAAAATCCTTTTTGTCATATCCGAATTCGGTGAGCATTCGACGGGTCATGTTCTTGTTGTATTTCCACCCCATCTTTTTCCCTCGAAATTGCGTGGCCACCTGGTAATCCACGACCGGAGAGAGGACCCCCATGGCCAGAAAATTGGGCTGATGGCTGGGATTGCCGCCCGGGCCTCCCTTGCCGGCCCAGAGGGCATCGACGAGACAGAGTTGCTGGCGGGGATATAGGACCTTTCCGGTCCTGGAATCCAACGGGCCGAGGATTTCGGGGGTCTTGTTGATGGCCAGCAGGTAGTCTGCACTCCCCTTTTCGTGTCCTGGCCCGGGGGAAAAGGTGCCGAAATGATTCTTCATGGTCATGGTGAAACCACCGAATTTCGTGTTGTGCCCCTTGCACATGGAGATATTGACCAGGATGTCCACATCACTTTTGACCAGCGGTTTGAGACACCATGTCCGGCTTTTTCCGTTCCACCATGGCTTGGGTATATTCGCCTCGGCCGTGCTTCCTCCCCATTGGTCTTCAATTCGGGTTCCTTCGGGCAGATCCGAAAAGGGAGTACTTTGGTGCATGTTCCGGCCGTGGCAGGCGTCGTAGATGTGGATGTTATGCCCCTTGACACCCAGAATCCCGGTCAGGGCATGGCAGACCCTGGACATGACCGCGCTTCGCGTGTGTTGCCGGGCAATGTGGTTGGTCTTGATGGCCACGACCGCCTCAGACCAGGGCTTTCGTGGAGGTTTGACAAAGATCGTCTTCCAGGCCTGTTCCGGGTTTTGGGTTTGGGAAAGGGCGCAGGCAAGCCGATCGATATTTTCCCAGACCATCTTCGTGACGACCAGTTCCTCCTGTCTGGTCCAGTCAATGGCGGTTTCCCGTGCCCTTGTCATGGTCCGGTCGGTCACGCTCACGACCCGAAGGTTGTCCACATGCGGGTGGGTGACTGTTCCCGGAGTCCAGGCCGCCTGGGCCTTGCGGATCAGGAGGGTAGGGGAGAGGACCGTTGCGGATCCCACCACGATGGAGTTTTTCATGAATTGTCTTCTGGATATTTTTCCCATGATGGCTCCTTTTGGTTTTAAATCGACTTTGATCAAAAAGCGCTTGGGCAGAGAGAGAAAAGAGGGAAGGGAATGGTAGCGTGTATATTTTTAAAATAACATGGATGGCGAGATTGTCAAAATGTACGTCTAGTGGTCGAGCCACCGGGATTTCCCACATGAACCATGCAAGTTTGACTCCAGCGGGGCGGATGATGCCTCGATGGTGAATCAGGGCAGGGAAAGACCAATTGATCCAATAGGGCTTTTGTGCTAGTCTTTACCCTTTTTGAGCCAAAGACTTGGCCGGAAGAGCGCAATCAACCCTCCACCACTGAATCCTCATCCCCTGTATCTTCCATTAAGCCGACTTTTGTAAAGTTCTCCATGACGCAGACCTTTTTTTCGGTCAATTTTCCAATCAAAGGAGTTGAAAAACATGGTTGTCAATAAAAAAGAGGAAACCGTGGCCCAGGCCTATCTCGAGTTGCTCTCCCAAAGGGGCATAGACTATTTCTTCGGCAATGCAGGGACGGATTTTGCCGGCATTGTGGATGCCTTTGCCCTCCGGGAGATCCAGGGAAAAAGACGCCCTGTACCTCTCGGTATTCCCCACGAAATCCCGCTGGTGAGCATGGCCCACGGCTATTATCTGGCCACGGGAAGACCCCAGGTCGCCATGGTCCACGTGGGTGTGGGGACGGCAAACAGCATCGGGGGAATCATGGCAGCCTCTCGAGCCAGGGTCCCCATGCTTTTCAGCGCAGGGCGCACCCCGATTACCGAAGAGGGCCATCCGGCCTCGCGAAGCGGATTTATCCACTGGGCCCAGGAGTCCTTTGATCAGGCAGGGATTCTCAGGGAATATGTCAAGTGGGATTATGAATTGAGGCTTCCGGAACAGCTCGAGACGGTCGTGGACAGGGCCCTGACCCTGACCATGTCGGAACCCTGCGGACCGGTCTACCTGACACTCCCTCGGGAAGTGCTCTCAGCAACCCATGAGGGCGGGAGCTTCGAGTCCGGACCGAGATTCGATTTGCCCACCTTTTATCCCGATCCGGTCAAGGTCGAAGAGGCCGCCCGGCTCCTGAAGGCGGCCCGGTTTCCTTTGATCATCACCTCATCGACAGGCAAGAGGTCGGCCGGGGTGCAGGCCCTTGTGGATCTTGCAGAGAAAGGGGCGATCGGTGTCGTCTCCTTTTACCCCGAGTATATGAATTTCCCCACACAGCACGCCTGTCACCTGGGTTTTGCTCACGATGCCTTTCTTGAGGAAGCAGACGTGATCCTTGTGGTCGACAGTGATGTTCCCTGGTTCCCCAACAAGATTGTACCCAGCAAGTCTGCGGCAGTCATCCAAGTGGGTATCGATCCTTTTTACAGCCGTTATCCCATCAGGAGTTTTCATTCCGACCTTACCCTCCAGGCAGACTCCGCCCTTGCCCTTTCGGCCATCGGTGCGGCCCTCGAAAGTGTAAGCCCGGAAGAAGATCGGATTGCATGGAGACGAAAACGACTGAGAGAGATTCATGACGGGGTGGTCAAAGGGTGGATCGACGAGGCATCGAAAGGGGCTTCCAAAAACCCCATCGACTTTAACTGGGTTTCCCACAATGTGAACCAGGTGCTCCAAGAGAATTCCGTGGTGGTCAATGAATATGACAATTGTATGAAACCCTTTATGGGGCAGGGACCCGGGAGTTATTTTTGCGCTCCGCACGCGGGGTATCTCGGATGGGGCGTGGGAGCGGCCCTGGGCATCAAGCTGGGGCTTCCAGAGAAGGATGTGATCGCCACCGTGGGTGACGGGAGTTACATGTTCGCCGTACCCAGTGCCTGTCATTTTGTCTCGAACGCCTACCATCTTCCCATTCTGGTCATCGTTTACAACAACCAGTGTTGGGGTGCCGTAAAGAACGCTACCCGAGCCATTTATCCGGACGGCTGGGCCGCCGGGACCAATAACTTCCCTATGAGCGATCTCAGGCCCACGGCAGAATACGAGAAGATCTGTGAGGCCTTTGGGGGTTACGGAGAAAAAGTCGAGCGTCCCGACCAGATCAGGCCGGCACTGGAACGGGCACTTCACGCGGTGCGGGTGGAAAAGCGTCAGGCCGTGCTCAATGTGGTCGGCGGCGCGCCCTAGTTTTCATTCAATAACGGCCCTCAAAACTGCAAAAAAAAGCATCTTTCTTGATTGAATGAGGAGGTCGACTGAATGCTTTACGGATATGCCGGTAAGATCGGCTGGGTCAATCTAACGGATGGAAACATCAGGATTCAGGAATTAGAAGAAAACATTGCACGAAAGTATTTGGGAGGGAAGGGCATGGGGGCCTATCTGCTCTATCATCATCTCAAACCCCATACGTCTCCCCTCGATCCGAAAAACCCGTTGATCTTCGTTGCCGGTCCCTTGACCGGAACGACCTTTCCGGCCGTGTCCAGGGGCGGCCTGATCACCCGATCCCCCCTGACCGGGACCTTCCTGGACAGTTACGCGGGCGGATCGTTCGGTCCTGTTTTAAAGTACGCGGGTTTTGATGCCCTGGTGATCGAGGGAAAGGCGGAACGTCCCGTTTTTGTTATGGCTGAAGACGGTATTATTTCCATCCAGGACGCCCAATCACTTTGGGGCCTTTCCACTTCAGATGCGGAAAAGCGCCTGAGCGAAATCCTTGGGAACCCGGAGGGGGATAAGGTCAGTATGGCCACCATAGGCCCGGCCGGTGAAAACCAGGTGCTCATTGCAAACATCATTACGGAGCGCCGGGCCTTTGGACGGGGCGGCGCAGGTGCCGTGATGGGGTCCAAGAATTTAAAGGCGCTGGTCTTGAAAGGGAGACAAAAGGTCACGATAGCCGACAGGGACGCGTTCAAGGCCGTTGAAAAGGCATGCCGTAAGAATATTGCCAAACATCCCCTGGCCGGGAAACAGGGCGTGTTCCCAAAAGTAGGCACCATGATGACGATTGAGATCACGCAGGAAACCGGGACCCTGCCCACCAGAAACTGGCAGGAAAACAGTTTTGAAAAGATTCATGCCATAGACGCAGAGGCCTTCACAAAACACATTGTTCGGCCGAGGGCCTGCTTTGCCTGTCCCATCGGCTGCAGCCGGGATTCGCAGGTCGTCTACAAGGGAAGGGAATGGAGCACCGAGGGACCCGAGTATGAGACCATCTATGCCTTTGGACCCAATTGCGGCATCCATGAGACTGAGGCAATCATCGCCGCGGACAAGCTTTGTGATGATTATGGGATTGACACGATATCTTGCGGGGTAGCAGTCGGTTTTGCCATGGAGTGCTTTGAGAAGGGGTTGATCACCATAGATGAGACAGGGGGGGCGAATCTATCTTTTGGAAATGGAGAGGCCCTTCTGGAAATTGTCCCGCAGATTGCAAATCGGGAAGGGATTGGCCAGATCTTGGCCGATGGCGTGAGAAAGGCGTCGGAGAAGATCGAAGGGTCTTCGGATTTTGCCATGCACGTGAAGGGCCTGGAACTGCCCGGGTATGACCCTCGAGGTATGAAGGGGCAGTCTTTGACCTACAGCCTGTCGGATCGAGGGGGGTGTCATCTGAGATCCAGCACACTTCGTTATGAGCTCATGCCCATGCCCGAACCCGTCGATCGATTCGGTTACGAGGGCAAGGCGGCATTGATCCGGGAACTGCAGTTGGAAAACGCCCTCATCAATTGTCTGATCGCCTGTGCCTTCGGGTCCTTTGCGGTCACCCCGGAGGACTATGCAAAGGCCCTGTCGGCCCTGACCGGATGGAATTGTTCTCCTGAAGAACTGCAGGAAACCGCGGAAAGGGTCTGGAACCTGGCACGCCTCATCAATGTGAGGGAAGGGTTTACAAGAAAGGACGATACCCTTCCCGAGAGATTGTTTGCCGAGGCCTCCACCACGGGGCCGAGTAAAGGGCAATCCATCGACAGAGTGTCCTTTGAAAAGATGCTCGACGAGTATTATGACGCCATGGCGTGGGACCGGGAAACGGGTGCTCCAAAGGAAAAAAAATTGGAAAAACTCGGCATCAAGAAGATTGCTTAGTCAAGGTTTACCCGCAACGCAATTCCAAAATTCGAGTTGCTGTTTTGCGTACTCTGAACTATTAACTGCTATAAGCAGGAGAGAATGATCCGAGGATTTTATTTTGAGTTCGAAAGGTCGAACGGGTTCAGCCTCTTGAAAGAAAAGGGATGGGTCATGACCCATTCCGACCTTTCAAAGGGTTGAGGTGTAAAACAAAATTAGAAAGGCCAGGGGCAATACAGGAGGTCTATCCGGGAATATGCGTATATTACTGGTCGAAGATGATCTGAAAATTGCCTCTTTCGTGTTGAAGGGGCTGAAGGAGGCAGGCTTTGCCGTCGATCATGCCCCGGATGGTGAAGAAGGCCTTGGAATGGCTCTGACCGAACCCTATGATACGGCCGTTATCGATATCATGTTGCCGAAACTGGACGGGCTGACCCTCATCGAGACGATGCGACGCAGGAATGTCAACACCCCCGTGATTATCCTGAGTGCCAAACGATCCTTAGATGATCGAATCAAGGGGCTCCAAACGGGAAGTGACGATTACCTGACCAAACCCTTTGCCTTTTCAGAGCTTCTGGCGCGGGTGCAGGCCCTGATCCGGAGGGCGAGCGGCGCGTCGGAACCCACAAGCCTGACCG
>CAYNYM010000132.1:0-7635 GCA_964401325.1 uncultured Desulfobacteraceae bacterium
AAGGCCCTTCAGAAGGAAGGGATCAGCCTGGATATCGTGATCGAAATGATCCTTGACAGGCAGATCGCCAAGAATCGCATCATGGGCCGTCGCCTCTGCGTGAACGACAACAACCATCCCAATAACATCTATATCGATGCCATTAAGCCCGACGGTGACAAATGCAGGGTCTGCGGGGGCGAGCTCAAGACCCGGTCCGACGACCAGGACGAAGACGCTATCGATAAACGCCACAACATCTACTACGACACTGAAACGGGCACCATGGCCGCCGCCATCTATTACAAGGACTATTCCGCCGGACATAACGGGAAACCCAGGATCATCGACCTTGACGGCACACCCGGCGTCAAGGAGGTCTCCGAGGATCTCCTCAAACAACTCGGGTCATAAAACCTGAAACGTAATCTGGGATTTGACCGTTCCCGTTTAGGAACGCTGCAAAAAACAGGGTACCCTTTAAGGGGTACCCTGTATCTCGACGGTGCAGTCTCAAGGGAGCAGCCTCTAAGGGACTTCCTGGATCAAGGTCATGCCCCTCTCAGCCTGAATGAGTTATGGGATGATTCTTTAAAGTAAATACAGTTCTCCTCCTGAAACGGCCCTTTCCGACGGGTCCAATCGGCAATCGGATCAAAAAAGACCCGCCCTCCCCTTCCTACCCCAGGATATCCATGATCGTGCCAAGCATTTCATCCCTGGTTTTGATGGTCTTTAGATTGGCCTCGTAGCCCCGCTGTGTGGGAATAACCCAGGTGATTTCTTCCGCCAAATCCACATTGGATCCTTCTCTTGACAGCGGCTCACCGTCCACACTCTCGACCCTGATATCCCCGGGTGTTTCTATTCGCCGTATATCGACCTTCACGCCGTCGCCCGGGCCCTCCTCAATCAGGGCCCGGCTCTTTTTGAAACCTTCCGATTCCACATTGGCAATATTGTCCGCAGTCACAGCCATTTTTTGACCCAGCGCGGACAAGGCCGAGATGTTGCTGTTGATTGAAGAAATCATCCATTTGACCCTTTCGGATGGTTTGCCCTTGACTGACATTGATTATATCGACCGCTACGAGCTGAAACTTAAAAAAAGTATGCATTTGCCCTTTTGAAAAGGATAAAGGCCCTGGATCAGGGCAATATCTGAATGCGTTTAAAAAAATACGAACAATGAGGCTATTTGACAAAAACATATCCGATAACATGCTGTCGGTTATTCCAAACGCTACAAGGCACTTGAAATAGTCCTCCCCGTGATCTAAACTCCCTTTTTTGTATCTTTCATCCTGCGAACCGATGGGGAATTGGTCGGCGGCATTTCATAAAGGCAAAGGGACCCGCTTCCGGGCTCAATTGTGCCGATATATTTTGGGGTTAAGATATGGTGGTAATCAATCAGGGCGAGAAAGGGATGTTCAAGGAGATGTCGGACCTGGGCGAGCGTCTGCGCAAGACGGTGACATCCAATGGCGGTCTCGCGAATCAAATCGAGCTTTTGCAGATCCTGCAAAACGCACTGAATTCTTCCATCAATGCCATCTGTCTTGCGGATCTAGAAGGGAAATTGATTTACGTGAATGCCTCGTTCCTCAGGATGAGCGGATATGGTCATGAAAGCCAGGTCCTGAACAGGCGTGCACCCGAATTCTGGAAAACCGAAGAAGAGGGCCTGGCATTCATGGAAAACTTGCACAAGCGCGGATCTTGGAGCGCTGAACAGATCGTCAGAAGAAAAGACGGCACCTTGTATCCCGTGATGATTTCGGCCAACACCATCTTTGACCATGAAGGCAACCCCGCGTGCCTGATGGGCTTCTTTATCGACATCGAGGAGCCCGTACGAAACAAAAAGATCATGAAGACATTGTTTGAAATCTCCAGGGCCGTCAATTCGACCAAGGAACTGAGCGAACTCTTTCACCTGATCCACCGGAGCCTGGATGCCATATTAGACACCACAAACTTTTTTATCGCGATGTACGATAAGGCCACTGACATCATTTCCTTTCCCTATTTCAAGGATGAAAAGGACACTGATTTTGCCCTCATTCGGGCCAAGGATTCGGGTTCCTTGACTGCGGATGTCATCCAGGCAGGGACGCCTCGGTTTTATCAACAAGAGGAATTGACGGCCCGATATTCATCCGATCATCAACGGCCTCCAGGCACCCCCCCAAAGGTCTGGTTGGGCGTCCCGCTGGCCACCAAGGGGGAAATCATCGGCGCCGTCGGGGTACAAAGCTATGACGACCCGAGTCTCTATTCGGAAAAAGACATTACCCTCATGGAATCCATTTCGGAACAGATCGCCGTCGCCATTGACCATAAACGAACGGAAGAAGCACTGAGGGCAAGCGAGAGCAAATATCGGGGTATCCTTGAGAGCATTCAGGACGGCTATTATGAGTTGGATCTTCGAGGTCGCTTCACCTTTTTCAACCGGGCACTGACGACGATCTTCGGTTACTCGCAGAAAGAATTGGACGGGGCCAATATTCGGGCGTTCACCGATAAGAAAACGATCAAAATCGGGACTGACGTTTTCAAAAAAATCTTCACCACAGGAAATTCCGTCAGCGGTTTTGACTGGAAACTCATCAGAAAGGACGGGGAGGAAAGACAGACTTCGACCTCCGTATCTCTTCTCAGGGACGCCGAGGGCCGGGGCATCGGTTTTCAGGGGATCATTCGGGATATGACGGATCAAAAGCGCCTGGAGGCTGCACTTCACCAGACTCAGAAGATGGAGGCCATCGGAACCCTCGCAGGCGGCATTGCCCATAATTTCAACAACCTGCTCATGGGGATTCAGGGAAACATCTCGCTGATGCTTTTGGACATGGAAAAAACCCATGAGTTTTTTCCCCGATTGGCCACAATCGAGAAACTGGTTCAAAACGGCTCAAAACTGACCAGCCAGCTCCTGGGTTATGCCAGGGAGGGCAGATATCAAATCATGCCCATCGATATCAACCAACTGGTCCTTGAGATTTCTGAAACCTTCAGCATGACGAAAAAGGAGATCAGGGTGCATCCCGAGCCCTCCGACGATGTGGGCGACATCATGGCCGACCACAGCCAGTTTGAACAGATCCTGCTGAATCTCCTCATAAATGCAGCGGATGCCATGCCCAGGGGCGGTGATCTGTACCTGGTGACGAGAAACATTACGCATCAAGATATGGACGGCCGGACCTATCATGCGAAACCCGGCGAATACGTCATGTTATCCGTAAGAGACACAGGAGAAGGCATGGACCGTAAGACCCTGGATCGGATCTTTGATCCCTTTTTCACGACAAAGGGACCGGGCAGGGGCACAGGTCTGGGACTCGCTTCCGTATACGGCATTGTGAAGGCCCATGGGGGATATATAGACGTCCATTCCCAAAAAGGATCCGGCACCACCTTTAATATCTACATGCCGGCCGCGGGAAAAATGATATCCAGCGGCGTCTCGAATGATTCCCTCGACGGAATCGACACGGTTCTCTTGGTCGACGACGAATCCATGATCCTGGAGATTGGCGAGGAAATGCTGCGCAGATTGGGTTATCAGGTCCTTGTGGCTCAAGGCGGAAAAGAGGCCCTTCGTGCCTACGAAAAGGAACGGGACAGGGTGGGCCTGGTCATACTGGACATGATTCTGCCGGACATGGGAGGGGGAGAGGTTTATGACAGGTTGAAAGAGATCGACCCCCATGCGAAAGTCCTTCTGGCCAGCGGTTATAGCATTGACGGTCAGGCCAGTGAGATACTGGATCGGGGATGTGACGGTTTTATCCAGAAGCCCTTCAGTATCAGTGACCTGTCCAAGAAAATCAGAGAGACGCTAGGGGGCTGAGTGAGGGATTTGGACTATTACCGCGTTCAACTTGATGAATTCGTAAAATGACTGATTTTCACCACGATGGTTACGAACAGACATAAGACCAGAGCTCAATGTGTTGCAAGAAGCTGAACAGCTACGCGCACACAAAATTCATTTCATACACCTACACATCTAACACACGGGAACACGGAAAATGAAAGTTGTCAAAATCGGTGGAGGTTGTCTCAAAGGCAAAAAACAAATTGCCCATATCCTGGATCTGATCACCGAACGAGGCCGGGGCGATATTTTTGTGGTTTCGGCCCTTTATGGGATTACGGACATACTGATCGAGGGCATGGCAAAGGCCATCAAAGAAGAGGAAAGCATACCCGCATTGATGAATCACTTGAGAAGCAAACACATGCTTATCGCCCGCCATCTGATCCCCAAGGGCACCCTTCTCCAGGGCTTTACCCGGGATTTGAATCGGTCCCTGAATCAGGTCGAACGCCTTTATTACGGGCTCAATTTCACCAGGGAAAGCACCCCGCGAATGAGGGACGTCATCAGCAGTTACGGTGAGCGCTTCAGTGCCGAACTCCTTGCCTCGGCCGTTCGGGCCAGAGGGGTTCAGAGCACCTACCTCCTGCCCGAAAAAATCGGCATCATGACGGACGGAAAATTCGAAGACGCCACGGCCGACCTGCGAAAAACGGCCCGGAATCTCCAGCCCATGCTCACCCCCTTGCTCTCGAAAGGGATGATTCTCTTTCTGCCCGGTTTCTTCGGAGTAAGTGAAAATGGAGACATTACAACCTTCGGCCGGGGGGGCAGCGACTACTCGGCTGCGGTCGTGGCCGCCGCCATGGAGGCCGACGGACTTGAAATCTGGAAAGACGTTCCGGGCTACCTGAGTGCCGACCCGAATTTTGTCGAAGGGGCCCGTCTTATTCCGCTCCTCTCCTATAAAGAAGCGGCGGAACTCTCCTATTTCGGGGCCAAAATTCTCCATCCCCGGACCATGGAACCCCTCAGGGCGAGCAAATTGAACATCGCTGTCAAGAACACGCTTGATCCGGACGCACCGGGGAGCCTCATTTCCTACCAGGGTATCACCACGGAAAATGTGGTCAAGAGTGTCGCCCACGACACGGACATCGGCATCCTCAAGGTCCATGCCTCGGGCGTGGGGGCCCGTCCCGGCATCCTGGCCCTGATTGCCGGTCAACTGGCAGAAAAGGGCATCAACATCAAGTCCGTGGTCACCTCCCAGACCTGCATCAGCCTGCTACTCTCCCATAAGGATCTCGAGGCGGGTCACACCCTCTTGAAATCTTTGTCCCCCAAACCCTACCAGCGCCTGGAAAAGGTTGAAGACATTGCCCTGATCGGCATTGTCGGGGACGGCCTCGTTCGGCACAAGGGAGTGGCTGCCCGATCCTTCACGGCCGTGGCCGATTGCAATGTAAATGTCGAGATGAGTTCTTTCGGGCCTTCCCGGGCTGCGCTCTATTTTATTGTTCGCAACAAAGATCTGAAGGCCACCCTCACCTCGATCCACAGGACATTTTTCTCGGATGCAGGGGCCACATGATTCATTGCCTGGATTTACGCAAAATTCAGGGATCTAACCTTACCAGGGACTCATCCGGAAAAGGACCATTTTCTGGATGGAAACGGCCCAGTCGCTCGGGTTGTTTTGCCTCCCTTTGAAAGGGCCAGGAGACAACATGTTTTCCGAAAGATTGAAAAAGCTGAGTCCGTATATCCCCGGCGAGCAGCCGCAGGACAGGACCTACCTGAAACTCAATACGAATGAAAATCCCTACCCTCCCTCACCGCGAATCAGGGATTTTCTCCGGACCTTTGATATTGAGAACCTCAGGCTTTATCCAGACCCCCTATTCACGGGCCTTCGCAAAAAAATCGCGGACAGGTATCACCTCGACAGGGACCAGGTCTTTATAGGCAACGGGTCGGACGAAGTACTCTCCTTTGCTTTTTACGCCTTTTTCGACAGCGCCCGGAGCCCCCTGCTTTTCCCTGAATTCACCTACAGTTTCTATCCCGTCTATTGTGATTTCTACGGCATTGATTTCAGGAAGATCGCCCTTGCTCCGGATTTCTCGGTAGATATCCGGGGATTTTTGGAAACAACCGATTCCTGCGGTCTTATTTTCGCCAATCCCAATGCACCTACCGGCATGTGCCTGCCGATCAGTGAGATCAAGCGTCTCTTAGACCTTTATCCACTGGAAAAAACGGTCATCATTGACGAGGCCTATATCGATTTCGGAGGGACGAGCGCAGTCGACCTTATGGCAGGCCACCCCAATCTGCTCATCATCAGGACTTTTTCAAAGAGCATGGCCTTGGCCGGACTCCGGCTTGGTTTTGCCCTGGGGAGTAAGGCACTCATAGACGCCCTTTTCACGGTCAAGGATTCCTTCAACTCCTATCCGGCCGATTCCCTCTCCCTGAAAATAGGCCAGATCGCAATGGGTGACGAGGATTACTACCGGACCATTACGGCGAAAATCATCTCGACAAGGGAGCGTCTCTCATCCGGGCTTCAAAGACAGGGATGGCGTGTGCTGCCCTCCCGGGCCAATTTCCTTTTCGCATCAAAAGTGGGCATCCCGGGGCAGGACATCTATCTAAGGTTGAAGCAGGAGGGCGTCCTGGTAAGGCACTTTGACATCAAAGGGATCAAAGACTTTGTCCGAATCACCGTCGGGACGGAAAAAGACATGGAACGGTTTCTTCGGGTCGTTCAGGATCTCTTTTAGGTCAGGCCTGAAAGCCGCACCCTGCACGATGTAGAATAAATTTTAGATAAGCGCCGGGTTCTTTGCGCCTGCAAGGCTCATCTGCAGCAGGAACGGATCTTCCTCCCGGACACTAGAAAATTAAAAGGGACCGACTACTCCATGTTTTTCGTTTGAGATACAAGGATATATTGAAAGAGAAGGGACAAATACGTGGAACCAATGAATGGTGCCGAAAGACTCATACAAACCGCGATCGAATGCGGTGTAGAGATATGTTTTGCCAACGCCGGTACGACCGAAATGCCCATCGTCCTGGCCCTGGACCGGATAAAGGGCATCAAAGCGGTACTTGGGCTGTTTGAAGGCGTATGCACGGGCGCTGCCGACGGCTATGGTCGCATGTCGGGAAAACCGGCCATGACCCTGCTTCATCTGGGCCCGGGGTTTGCAAACGGCATCGCCAACCTCCACAATGCCAGGCGTGCCCACACGCCGATTCTGAACATCATCGGCGAGCATGCCACCTGGCACCTGCCGGCGGATCCGCCTCTGGCCATGAATATCGAGGGGCTGGCCGAGACCGTCTCGGAGTGGATCCGGACCAATACCGCGACCGACCATATCCCCAATGACGTGGCGGAGGCTGTTGAGGCCTCTTGTACGGGCCGAATCGCCAGCCTGATCGTGCCCCATGATTATCAATTGGGTCCCTGCGGGGCCGCAGGGGGTGTACCATCCGCAACGCCCTTCTCTCCCGTGGACGACGGCCAAATCGAGGAGGCGGCGAAACTGCTTCGATCCGGCCCCAAGACGGCCCTCCTCATGGGGGGACGCTCCCTTCGAAAAAAAGGGCTTGCCCTTGCCTCCCGAATTCAGGGGCTCACCGGCTGCGATCTCCTCACCGAAACCTTCCCCACCATGTTGGAACGCGGGGCCAGCTTGCCGGTGGTGGGCCGGATTCCTTACTTTCCGGAAGAGGCCCGAGAAATGCTCTCGGCCTATAAAGGTGTGATCCTGGCCGGTGCCGGAGAGCCGGTCACCTTTTTCGGGTAT
>CAYNYM010000133.1:0-7633 GCA_964401325.1 uncultured Desulfobacteraceae bacterium
TGACGGTGATAGGCCCCTTGCCTTTCAGGACATGCTCATCGGATGATCTCAGGCGCTCTGCCGTGTCGTAGCCGAAGACGGCCCGGTCATCCCCCCCGAGGATGCCCCCGACCTCGCGACCGACGGCCCGCGCAAAGGCCGGATTGGCATATTGGTATATTCCGGACATGTCTTTGTACCCGATAAGGTCGGTGATGGTCGAGTTGATGCTCTCCAGAAATTGGTTCTGGGATTCAATTCGTTCCGCAAAAGCCTTGAATTTATGGGCGATTTTTCGATTCTCGACACCGATGACCCGCCACCAGGCCGCCCCGAAAAGCAGGGCCAGGCCGATCAGGATCAAAATGACGATAACCATCAGGGTCCGCCTGGATTCTTTTAACGGTTTGTTGGCCTCGAGAAAATCGGTTTCCTGAACCACCCACCAGTTGAGTTCCGGGGCCTTGACCCCCATAGAGTATACCTGACGGTCGCCCTCGAGAGAAAGGCGCTTTCCAAAGGGCATGGAGAGTGTTTCATCGAATGTGATCTTCTCGATTTTCAGCAGGTCTTCCGATTGCCAGGGCACGATTTCCTGAAAATTCTGCCCATCTGCCTGGATGAGTCTCACCCTTTCACCGGCCCGGGCGAGCGGTGACCTGGCGAGGAATTCGCTCATTTTCGGGGTTACGATTTTGGACAGCAGGAGCACGGCCACGGGGGAAGTTGAATCGTCCGTGGCCCCTTCAGGGGGCAGGATCGGCAGGAAAAAATCCAGGACCATGCCGTTTGCACTTGACCGGAGCGGGGCAAATTGCACCCTTTTTTCCGAGATGGTCGATTGCACCAGTGCCTTTTGTTTATCAGACACGGAGACGGTGGCGGCATTGGTCGCGATATAGGCCTGACCGTTGCGGTTGATGATTCGGCCGGACAGGAACCCGGAATAGGAGACAAATTCCTTGAGCAAATTTTCCATCATGGGAAGTTGCGCTGAAAGGGCCGCAAGGGGGTCTTCCCGGGACTGATCCGGGTAGAGAGGCCGATTTATGAGAACCGAAACATCCTCTTCGATCAGATCAATTTCAGTCGCGTAGAGGCGAAAGACATCAGACTGAATGATGCGTGCCCCATGAGCCGTCAGCCCCGAAAGCCACGTTGAGATTACCTCAACACGACTTGAGGCCAGCAGTTCGATACGTTTTTCAGTCGTCTGCTCCAGTTCTTTTTGCTTTTCTTTGAAATTCCATGAGACAAAAAAGAAGGCGACACAAGATATCACCACAAGGACAAGAATGCCGATTTGAAGGATTTTGACATTCAAACGTGTGGCACTTAGGGGGATACTTTCCTGAACAGGCATGCGGATCTGTTTATTCATCTTGATTCCTCACGGTGTCTCCACGGGGTGATCTCAATTTGAGATAACCGTTCAGCTTTCTGAAACACTTTCAACTGCAGATGGATCATGACAATCTCTTTTCAAAAAGCTGAACTAATACAATTTAATTTGTTTTCTCAAGGGAATATGGGCCCAACGGTTCCGCTCATTGAAAGAATATTGCGGTATGTAGTGTTTATATTTTTCTTGTCTGAAAACGGCATGGGACATATTGTCCATGATATAAACGGCATTATCAAGATAAACCGCCAGGGTGGCATGCGTAATGTTTCTGATTCGATCCCGGATGATCACGACCCGAAGCCCGCCGGTATCATAGCCCAGTTCCTTTAAAACAAAATACTTTGTGATGCAATAATCTTCGCAATCCCCTGATAGACTGAGAAACTCCTGGGGTGTCGCCCAGTAATCACTGACACCGTAGACGTCCATGTCCAGCCGGTAGGGCCACCTGTTGATATACCCGTTTACGAACTTGAGTTGATCAAGACCGGTCATATTGACCGCTTTTTGGAGCAGAGCCTTCCAACCGGCGGCACCAGGCGGGCACTCACCTGAAGAGAGGTTGCAGGTATTCAGCTCATGAACCTGTTTTTGCGCCTTGAGAAGGATTCTGTTCCATTTGGTCAAGGCCCTCAAGGACCCCTTGAATTCCACTGAATTAAAGAGGCGGACAGGGTTGCGCACGGACGGCTTCCTCAAAGGCCTTTCCTGAGCACAGGCATGGCCTGCCATAAACTGCTGCATCAGGAAAAGGAAGAAAAGGACAGCGTGCATCCATGGCATGCCTTTCCGCCTGTAAGTTTCGCTATGGGATGAAACTGCATGGGGCATTCGCTTTGGCTTTTTTCGTTCTGTTATGAAGATGCGACTATAAGGTCAACGCTCCCTGAAAGCATTCTGTTTGGCTTTGAGAATCGGTTTGAGCAGATAGTCCAGGACCGACTTCTTACCGGTCAGGATCTCCACACTCGAGGTCATGCCGGGAATGATCGGCAATTTCTCGCCCCTGTAAATCAAGGCATTTGTCCTGGTCCTGAGCTTGACCTTGTAAAAACTGTCCTTCCGTTCGTCCTGGATCGTATCGGCACTGATCTGCTCCACGGTCCCTTCAAGCCCGCCATAGATGGAAAAATCATAGGCGGTTATTTTTATCATTGCCTTCTGGCCCGGACGAATAAAAGCGATATCCGCCGGCCGGATCTTGGCCTCCATGAGCAGGGTGTCATCCAGGGGGACGACTTCCATGATCGTTTCCCCCGGTCTGATCACGCCTCCTACCGTGTTGATATTGATCTGCTTGATGGTCCCGTAAACCGGCGAGCGGACATCGGTCCGTGTGACCCGGTCTTTCCCGGCGGAAATGGCCTCCAGTTGTGATTTGAGCTCCATTCGTCTTTTATTGATCTCATCGGCCGCCTTGGTTCTGAACTCGGCGATTCGATGAAACTGCTTCTTTTTGATTTCATCCGCCTCTTTCCGGGATCGGGGAATGCTGATCTCCAGGGATCGAATGTCTCCTTTCAGGGAGACCACATCCCGCTGGAGTGAGATATAATCCACCCTGGGATAGACCTGTTTGTCCACCAGGGGCTTGGCAATGGCCATCTGTTCCTGGGCCAGTTTGAGATTTGTCTCAAGTTTCTTTTTCTTGTTTAACATTTCGGCAATTTCCTGGAACTTCTGCTCATACCGGGATTTCAACAATTTGATTTCAAGGTCAAGTTGGTGCTTTCTGGTCCTGAATATCTGTGTCTGATCTTCTATGATCTGGGGATCGTGTTTTTCGATCTCTTTAGGAAAAGAAAGGGAGGTGCCTTTGACTTCTGCCTCCAGCCGGGCGATAGCGGCCCGGTGTTCGAGGGACTGTGCGAAAGCGTCCCTGAAATGACTCGCTGCGGCCTCATTGCTCAACCTAACCAAGGTGTCTCCTTTGCTTACGATCTGGTTTTCCTGAATGAGAATCTCCTCGATAATCCCGCCTTCGAGATTCTGAATCACCTGTACGTGCCGGGACGGGATGACCTGCCCCATCCCCCGGGTGACCTCGTCCAAAACGGCATAGCGGGCCCAGACCGCAAAGGCAATAATGAGAAGGCAAACGGTCAGAGACAGGAGATAGGCAGAGGGCGCCCCACGCCTCGCCAGGGCTGCATCCACGGCATTCATATATTCAAGATCGTTTTTTTTCATCTCGTATATTTCCCGGCCGGGCGTTCATCTCATGGGATCCTTTTATTCGATGCCTATCCCACCCGGAATTTGAGTTTCCCTTCCTTGAGCAGCTCCATCACCTTGTCACGAGGCCCGTCAGCCACAATTTTTCCTTCATCCATCACAATCAGCCGGTCGACAAGGGAAAGCATGGAATTTCGGTGAGAAATCAGAAGCAGCGACTTGTTCTTCAGGATAGCGCCGAGTCTCGCCCTGAGGACGGCTTCGACCGCGCTGTCCATGGAACTGCTCGGTTCATCCAGGATCAGGATATCCGGATCCTGGATGAGCGCTCGGGCAATGGCCACCGACTGCCGCTGGCCGCCGGAGAGATTCATGCCCCGCTCACCCACCTGAAGGCCGAAACCTGCCGGATGGGAACGGACAAAATCCGTGACTCCAGCAATCGTTGCCGCCATGAGGACCGAGGCGTCATCCGCAAAAGGGGCCCCAAAGGTGATGTTGTCCTTAACGCTGCCGTAGAACAGGTAGTTATCCTGTGACACATATCCGATCTTTTTTCGAATATCCGCCACATCCAGCTGCCGGATGTCGACCCCCCCCACCTTGACGTTTCCCTCCTGAGGCGTATACAGCCCCAGGAGCAGCCTCCCCAGGGTGCTCTTTCCGGATCCCATGCGCCCGATGATGCCGATCTTTTCCCGGGGGTGAATCTGCAAATTGACATTGTCCAGTGCCTTGATCTCCGCATTGGGGTAGCAAAATCCCACCTTCTCAAAAGACAGACCGGGGCCCAGGTTTTCATAACGAACCGTTGCCCTTTCCGCCGGTCTTTCACTCGGGATTGCCATGATCTGATTAAGGGATTTAAGGGCCACCCGCGACTGCTGCAGTCTGGTCAGCATGGCCGCCACGGCACCCAAGGGGGCCATGGCCCGGCCCACCAGGATATTGCAGGCGATGAGCCCGCCCATGGTCAACTCGCCGAGGCCGATGCGATAAACACCCCAAACGATGATCACCACGCTGACAAACTGGGCCGAGAACTGGGAAAAGGTCAGGGAAAAGGTAGCCAGGGTCTTGGTCCGGCTCGAGGATTTTGCGTTCATGCCGATGACTGTTTCCCACCGCCTCTGGATCTGACCTTCGGCCAGACTGGTCTTGACCGTCTCCAGCCCGTTGATGGCCTCGACCAGAAGGGCGTTCTTCTGGGCCCCTTCCCTGAATCCTTCGGCGACATATTTCTTAAAGGGAAACTGGATGAACAGGCCCACCAGGATGACCGCAGGGACGGCGATAATCGGGGCATAGGCCATGGGACCGCCGATAAGGGAGACCAGTGCGATAAAAAAGCAGAGAAAAGGAAGGTCCACGAGGGAAATAAGGGTGGTGGAGCTGAAAAACTCCCGCAGCGACTCAAACTCTCTCATGCTGTTGGCCAGGGAACCGGTAGATTCCGGCTTGTGGTCCATTCTCATGGACATGACCTGCTGCATGATTTTACTGGCAATCACCACATCCGCATTTCTTCCCGCGAGATCGACAAAATAGCCGCGGAGATTTTTCAACGTAAAGTCAAACCCATAGGCAATGGCCACACCCAGGGCGAGGACCCAAAGGGTGTCCACGGCATTGTTCGGGACGACCCGGTCGTACACGTTCATGACAAAGAGGGGACCGGCGATGCCGAGAAGGTTGATCACGATGCTTGCCAGGATGACGTGTTTGTAGATGGGCATAAAGCGCCCGATCGTGCCCCAGAACCATCTCCTCCTTTTAAAAAGTTTGATGTCACCGGCCCGCTTGTCCAGTTTTCCCTTGGCAGAAAGGAACACGGCCCGGCCCGTATAGTTTTCCTGCAAGGCCTTCACATCGATTTTTTGGGGAGATTCGGGGGTCTCGGGAAAAAGGACATCGGCCTCATGACCGTCCAGGCCCGTGAGCACGCAGCCGTTCCCATGCTTGAGAATGAGTATACAGGGAAGGGTCAGGGGATTGATCTGCGCAATGGATGACCGCGAGGCGATTTTTGCGTTCATCCCCCCCTGCTCTGCCGCCCGAACGCAGAGTCCCGGATAAAATGCGCCCCTTTCGACCGGTAAGGAGGCCAACAGGGAACTGACGGAAATGGATTTTCCGTGCAGGCGAAAAACCGTCGCAAGGCAGGTCAGAAGCGGCGGGACCGCATCAGGCCGAAGGTCTGAAGAATCGGTTTGGGCGGATTCCCCGGCTTGCCGGGTACCGGGCACAGGGGGCCCCTCTCCCGCCCCATGGTCTTGGGTTTTTTCCTGCACTTTAACATCCATGGTTCGTATGGGCGTTCAGGGGCCTGGCCCCTGTTGGAATATGGAAGAAATTCCGAGATGTTATATTAATCGGTCTTTTTGTTTCATCTGATGAGGTTTTTCTTAATCCTCATCGTTGTTTTAGAAAATCCATAGATATCTCAAGTTTCCTCAAGGGGCAAGCCCTTACTTTTCCGTTTTCTCAAGGCCATCCCGCGATGCACAAGACGGAAGATGCCTTGATGGTGATTCAGGGCGGGATCAGGGCTGTCAAAAAGGCCTATAGTGTGTTAAGACTTTCATTGATGAATACCTGCATATCAAGGAACGCTATGGGCTGAAAGCCCTTTGATATGCCCTTTCTTGTAAGAATGTGTAATTTTTTACCAACAAACATAAAAAGAATTCGTCCAACAATGGTATTTCTTTTCATACCCAGGCAAAACCTTTTTAGACAAAACCATAACTAACTGAAATAAATAAATATTTCAGAATAAAAAAACTCGGTATGTATATTGCTACTTATATGGGTAGCGTTTCACGGATTTCGCGACGGGCATGAACCGTTTATCCTGAAAAAAATTCGTTCCAGGAATACTCAGATTTTAGACACAATCTCATGTTCCTTTAATTTTAGTTTGCAGCACTGAAACAAAAAAACCTAACCCAATGATATTCAGCAAGTAATGGGCGGCGGCAAAAATGGGCATCGCCGATGCCCCTGCGTTTTGAAAAAGAGGGAAAAACTATGATACGAGGAGAAGGGGTCATGAAATTCAAATCATTTTTTTTGCTGGTTGGCGCATTGATGTTTCTGTTTCCGGCATTGGGCTTTGCCGCACCGGTTATCACTTCCGTAAAGGATCCGGTGATAGGCGCCGATATGGGCCCGCTCAAGGTGATCGCTACATACGCGGATGGCTCTGCGCCTTATGCTTATTGGCAAGATGGTAATCCTGACGATCCTGGAAACGAAGACGGAAAAGCGAAGGCTTTTAATGGTACTGACGGGTTGTATTTTAAGCTGAGCAATGGCGGGGATACGTATGATGTGGATTGGTCGTTAACGAATTTCCATTCCTCGGCCATGACGTCCCTGACGATCCTTGGATACTACCCTGAAAGCGAAGGGCCGGATGTCTTCACAGGAATCGTTTTCGACATTCTTAATGTTGAAACCCGCTCCTGGTCTGCCATAGATCCTTCTGATCCATCCAATCCCCTATCTACCCCGGGCTCTGAGGAAGGCAAGCTCGTGATCAACGAAGAATACGGCTACGAACTTCTTGATCGGATCTCTTACTTGCAGGGCGGTACGCCTCAACTGACCGACGACCTGTATGCCGGTATCAGAATCAACTTCAATTCCGGTTTAGCGCCCGACAAAGCCTTTAATTTCTCCCTGGACACCGATGCGGCGACGCCAGTGCCCATTCCCGGTGCCTACTTGCTCCTTGGCAGCGGTCTTCTCTGTTTGATCGGCGCCAGGAAAAGGGCCAGGTAGACCCCATATAGGCATATCTCTAGGTAACGATTGAAACACAGCAGGAGGCAATCATGGCTGAAGCGATAGAAACACGAGAGACCTTGCACCTTCAAAGACCAGAGTCGGGCCAATCGTCCGTCCTGGCTGTGACCCCTGGGACCACAGTTTATCTTGATTTTCCCCTGGATCAGACCGAGGCGGTCTTCCAGGACGGAGCCCTGATCTTCCGTTTTGAAAATGGGGAACAGGTGGAGCTGCAGAATTTTGAGGAAGTGCTCTCCTCCACCAACCTCTTTCTCGCGGACG
>CAYNYM010000134.1:0-7613 GCA_964401325.1 uncultured Desulfobacteraceae bacterium
TCTCATTCATCAACGGAGGATACTTGACGGAGCATGGTGAAAAGCAGAACAGCAACAAACTCGAACTCCGTCTGAGATATTTCTTTTGATAATGCCCGGGGGTTTCAACCGGATCGGAAAAAATCAGAGGGGGTTTGGGTTACCGGCATTTCCATGGTTCATGGAGTACTCAATCAAGAGGCTAAAGTTAGGGTATCGCTTTGAGACCTGCTATAAAAAAATCTGAATCCGCAATTGGAAAGCACAAAAATGAAAGTAACCGTTTGTGAACTCAGCAACGACCCAGCCGATCTTGATGCGGACTGGCAAGCGCTGATCGATCATGTTAACGCTGAATCCAGTGATCTGGTGCTCCTCCCCGAAATGCCTTTTCATCCCTGGCTCGCCAAGACCGACCGGTTCGACCCTGCTGCCTGGCAGGCGTCCGTTCAAGCCCATGATCTATGGATAAGGCGTTTGCAAGAGCTCGGCCCCGCCACCGTGATCGGTTCCCGCCCGGTCATTAAGGCCGAAAGACGTCTCAACGAAGGCTTTATCTGGGAATCCGTATCAGGTTATCGGCCTGCACACACCAAATATTACCTGCCCAATGATAGGGGCTTTTGGGAAGCATCGTGGTATGAGCGCGGAGTTCCGGAGTTTAAAGCAATCGAGACAGGCAAGGCAAAGATCGGATTTCTCATCTGCACCGAACTCTGGTTCAACATCCATGCAAGGCAATACGCCAAACAAGGCGTTGAATTACTCGTTTGTCCGCGTGCAACCCCCATGGCATCGATCGGCAAATGGGTTGCGGGTGGGCGCACCGCCGCAGTCGTTTCAGGGGCCTATTGCCTCTCTTCCAATCTCGGTGGAGGCGATAAACAAGAACTGGAGTTTGGAGGTGCCGGCTGGATCATTGAACCCGAAGCAGGGGACGTACTGGGGCTGACCTCTCGGGAAAGCCCCTTTCTTACGATGGAAATCGACCTGACCCTTGCCCAAGAAGCAAAAGAAACCTATCCCCGTTATGTTCTTGATTGAAAGCCTTGGGCCGAAACCCAGGACACCCGGTTCCATCGCCTAATTTACCATACCTTGATGGTGGATCAGGGGGACATTTGCCCCCTTGACCATGGGCTTGTCAAGGCACCCGACTGATGATCTTGTGAATTATGTGTCAATGCCGCGCAGGGGCGCGGCATTGACAATCATTCTATCGAAAACGCGAGTTTCCTGCGATCATGCCTATCGCTTTCGCAGGGCCTCGTCGTTGATCCTATCGGATCGTGCCTTTGAATCTCCCCAGAAGATGCATCCGGTGGGACAGACACTTGCACAGACCGGGCCTTTGCCCTCCTTTTGCCGATCCAGGCACATATCGCACTTCACAGCGAGGTCATGATCGTCATCGAACTGCATGGCCCCGAAGGGACAGGCCTCGACACAGGCCATGCAGCCGATACAGAGCTCATTATCGATGAGCACGATTCCCTGATCGTTCCTTGTGATTGCCTCCACAGGACAGGCCTCCTTACAGGGGGCGTTTGTGCAGTGGTGACAATAGATGGGGATAAAATCGGGCGTCTTTTCAATCACCCGAACCAGTCTCGGGCCCACACCGAGCCCGTGCTCCTGTTTGCAGGCCACCTCACAGGCATGGCAACCCATACAATCCTTTTTGAAAAATATCAAAGAGACTTTTGCCATCTCTATTCCTCCTAATCATCGTCAAAACGTAAAAAACTGTAAAAAAGAGCCCTCAGATTCGTGAACGCGAAACCGGGGGCCAACGTCTGGGCGTCATTGTCCGCCAATCATCCGGTATTCTCATTTTCACGGCCATGGATGAGATCCCTGATCTCCGGATTTAATCCCCTAGACCTCTACCACCGTCCAATTTGTCCCGAGATCGCGGCTCACCACCCCCTCGAACGCAACGGACATAGTAGCAGTTGCTCTTGTAATAGCTGAGCACGTAGGCCCCGTCGAACATCACGATCCACGCGTTTTGCGTATGGTCCGCGAAGGTCGTTGACGACCAGTAGGACAGGGTATCCCGAAAAGGAACCTCTTCACGCATGTCCGGGCGCAGTTTTTCGTAGAGGGTGTTTCTATCCAGCAATGTTTCCAGTTCGAGAGCCGACGGCAGGCGCCAATCCTCCTTACCATCCAGGGAAAGAGACCTTGCATATTCCAGGGCTTCATGCCAGTTCATCCTGCCCGGAGAATCACATTGCCACTCCAGACCGGTCTTGAGATCTCTCCAGGTGGCCATGTTTCATTCTTCCACGGGAGAAATACGGCACTGACAGACCCTCAGGTTGGTGGAACCCATATTGGGGTCACAGGTCTCAAAGGCATTGTCGGTGAGGATATTGGCATTGGATATGTCCCAACCATGTCCCACGTCCTTGATTTCCGGAAACCACCACCCGTGCTCTGCAGGAATCACCCGGGGATCAATGCCGTCGTATAGTTTTGCACGCATTTTTATGCGTCCCCTCGGTGACTCGATCCACATCCACTGCCCATCCTTGATGCCGTGTTTTTTGGCCGTCTCGGGATGGACCTCCGCAATGGGATCGGGTCTGATTTCTCTCAGCCACGGAATCATGCGCCCGGCTGCATGGAAAAAGGTGGGCGTCCGAAGTCCTGAATTAAAGATGTAAGGGTATTTCTTTGCCACCTCAGGTGTGGAGTAGGGGCTTTCGGGAATTTCCACATATTTCGGAAGGGGATCACGACCCGCTTTTTCCAGAAAGGTTGAGGAGAGCTCCACTTTCCTCGTAGGCGTGGAAAACCCCCTTTCTTTGTACTTATAGTAAACGTTTTCACCCTGAAGATACCCCTTCTCCTTGAATTGATCGAAGGTCAGACCCGAGGGTTCGAGCAGATAGTCCAGGGCATCCTCCACCGTGGGCCACCATTTCTGGCCCATGCGCTTGCCCAGTTCCAGAAAGATCTTGTGGTCCTGCCAGGCTTCACCGATGTCCACACATTTTGCCCGAGCAAACACGTAGCCGTGCCGTTTCCAGTTGTCGGCCACGTGGTTCTGTTCCAGCCAGGTCCCGGCGGGGAGAAAGATATCGGCCAGATCCGCAGTGGGAGTCATGAAGTGATCAATAACAACCAAAAACTCCAGTTTCTTGAGCGCCTCATAGGCCTCTTTGCCGTTGGCCCGGGTCATCACAGGATTGCTACCGCACAGCAACCCCGCCTTGAGCTGATAGGGTTCTCCGTAAAGGATGGAATCCCAAGCCTTTTTGGGATTGATGAAGGCCACCCTGGCCCCCAGAATGAACTCATCTCCGCCCAGCCGCTTGTTGCGCACCTCTTTGGAAAGGTCTTTGTGACGGGCGAACTCAGCCACCGTCCGCGTGGGGGGATTCACAAAGAGGGCGTTTCCTCCGGGGGCGTCCAGGTTACCGGTCAGCGCCATCAATCCGATCGTTGCGCGGGTAAAATCGGTGCAGTTGTTGGTCTGCTCCGTGGGCACACCCCAGTTGATACCCGCCGGCTTCGTGGTGGCATACATCCTGGCCGCCTTGCGGATCAGGTCTTTATCGACCCAGGTAATTTCCTGGACCTTATCGAGGGAATAATCCTTCATGACCCTTTCTCTGAAGGCTTCCCAGCCGTGGATGTAGTTTTCCGCGAAATCCTTGTCATACAGTTCTTCCTCGATTAGCACATGATGCCAGCCCAGGGACATGGCCGCATCCGTACCCGGCCGGATTTGAAGCCACAAGTCGGCCTTTTTTGCATAATAGGTCTTTCGAGGATCGATACTGATCAGCCTGGACCCTTCCCGATAGGCCCTGGCAAACCACTCCGCCCGATATTCGTCGGGGTTGGTCCACAGGGGGTTACAGGCCCACATGACGATCAATTTGGGTCCACCGTTATAATCGACAACAGGAAGATTGCCGCAGGTGACCAGGCTGGCCGAGACCCTCGAGACATAACACATGTGACCGGCCGTCAGGACATTGGGGGTCCCGAGAAGATTGGCGAAACGGTACAGGTGGCTCTCATAATCCCTTCCCGTGCCTTGACCGATAACGATATGTTCCGGGCCGTATTCGTCGATGACGGACTGGAATCTGGTCGCAATGGTATTTAAGGCCTCGTCCCAGGTGATGCGTTCCCATTTCCCGCTCATCTTGTCGCCCACCTTCTTCATGGGGTAGAGGATCCTGTCCGGGTGGTAGGCCAGTTGCGTAATGGCCAGGCCCTTGCTGCACATGGTCCCATGGCTGTAAGGGGAGTCCGGATCCCCCTCCACCTTTATCACCTTACCGTCTTTGACATGGGCAATGACACCGCACCCCCCATGGCAACTTCGGCATGCTGTTCTCACTTTCTTTACTTCTCCCATCTTTCAACTCCTTTGCATTTATGTTTCATCCTTCCCTCCTCCAGGGCTTATTCAGCCGATTGGAGTTTCTGCTCAATGTCCTCCCGCAGGGATTTCTTATCCAGTTTTCGTGCACCGGTGTAAGGCATGGCATCAATAAATTCAACCCGCTCCGGGAGTAGAATCACAGAGGCCTTCTGGCCTCTCAAGAAAGAAATAATTTTCTCAAAGGTCAGTTGGACCCCGGCTTTGGGCTCGATATAGGCACAAACCTTTTCCCCCATACTCGGGTCGGGCATCGGGATGACGGCCACGTCCGCGACACCCGGATGACGGTTGATGAGCCGTTCGATTTCCGTGGCACTGATACTCTCACCGCCCCGGTTGATCATTTCTTTTATGCGACCGGTCAGCGTGATGTAGCCCTTTTTATCGATCCTGGCCACGTCCCCGGTCCTGAAGAATCCGTCCTCGGTAAATGCCTTGTCGTTTTCCTCCGGATTTTTGTAATACCCCGTAAATACGCCCGGGCCTTTGACAACCAATTCACCTTCTTCGTTGGCGTCAAGCTCCCGCCCGTCCTTATCCATGACCTTGTAGATGTCATAGGGACATGTGGGTCGCCCCACGGTGCGGCAGATGGTCTTCAAATCATCCGTTCTGCGCGTGATGGTCGTCATGCCCTCGGTGGCCCCGTATCCATTGTAAAATATCATGCCCAATTTTTTGATGACATCTTCGACAAGTTCAGGGTGGCTTGCGCCTCCCGCACTGTGCATCTTTTTCAGAGAACTCAAATCATGCCTGTCAAGCCCCTCGTATTGGAGCATCCGCTGCGCCAGGGCCGGGACCCAGATAATGGAGGTTACTCTCTCCCGTTCAATGGTCTCACAGATGCCCTGATCGTTAGTCGAATCCAGAAAAACGACCTTTCCCTGCGTGACGATACTGCCGATAAAGCCTTTGGTGAACGTCAGATCATGGCCGATGGGGCCCGCGAGCAGGTTGATGTCCTCACTGGTCTGCTCCCAGGCCCTGGAGCAATAGTCGACGCCAGTCATGAGACTGTTGTGGGTGCGGGGAACGATCTTGGGCGCACCGGTCGTCCCACCGGTCGGCCCCATATGCGCCACCTGCATGGGATCCGGCCGCCGTTCGGCGAGTCGGGCCAGATTTTCCCCCGTCAATTCAATCTTCTCGATCAGCTCTTCGAGCCTTGAAAAGGCCGGACCGTCGCCCTCGCCCCGGACGGTGACGATATGTCTTACTTCCGGATGTTCCTTCAGGACATCACGGATAATGGGAACATAATCCGTTTTTTTGTATCTGGAGGCGACAATCCACGATGTGGCACCCGTAAGATGTATCAGGTGGCTGATTTCAAACTGGCGATAGCGGTCGATCAGCAACACGGGGATGGCCCCGATCTTTTGAAGGGCGAAATAGGCAAAAACGAATTCGTTCCAGTTCGGGAGCTGAACCAGGACCCGATCCAGGGGCCGAATATCCAGATCCATCAATGCCAGGGCCAGCTTATTGGTCTTTTCCCGGGCCTTACCAAAGGTAAGACGCGTCTTGCGATCAACGAAGGCCTCTTTTTCCGGGTGAATATCCGCAGCCCGGTCAAGAAGATCCGCGAATGTCAGGCCCGACCACCAACGAAAGGCATTATACCTTTCGGCATCTTCTTCATTGTAGGGTGTAAATCCTTCCAGAATTGTCGCCATACTCCCCCCCATACTACTGACTGATAAGGTGACAGTTTCAAGAACCCACTTTTCCCTCATATGACTTTCTTCGACCTATGGGGAAAACAGCTATCCCCCCTTCATAAAGAAAAACGACCCTCGATCTTTTGTGCAATGCCCTTTAGAAGCCTTGAGTAGGCATCGATGACCTCATCTTTGATTTGGTTTTTGAGCCCCACCGCCCAGATAGCAACCTGCAGATCATCCCTTTGAATATTCAGCGGCACGGCCACGGCCCTTATGCCTTCTATATATTCCTCCCTCTCTATGGCCACCCCCTCCGCACGGACCCGCTGAACCGTTTCCTCGTATTTTTTCTTGTCCACACATGAAAACGGGCTGAATCTTTTGAGCTCGGTTTGGCTTAGGATTTCATTCAGTTTCAAATTTGATAATTGAGAGAGAAGCGCCAACCCGTGCGCACCGGCGACCAGAGGAATTCTGGTTCCGATTTCTACGGAGATTTTGAGATGAAAGGCTGATTCTGCTTTATCAATGATCATAGCCCTGAGGCCTGAACGCATGCCGAGAAATGCCGTCAAATTGGTCTCCTTGTTTATCTCCTCCAAATAGGGATGGATATAACGGATCAATTCAGAGCCTTTTTCAAACGCCTTGCCCAGCAGATAGAGTTTTACACCGAGGCGAAACTTATTGTTGCTGTTCACAAGGGCCCCTAAATCCGTCAGAGTACGAACGGTATTGAATACCGTACTCTTGTTGTAATTCAGGGCCTTTGCTATCTCACTAATTCCCAACGGATTTTCTGATTTGGCGAGGAGATCCAGTATGCCGAAGCATTTTATCACGGCCGGAACGCCTTTTGATTCGGTTTTCATAGGGCACCAGATACCATGGTTTGTTTTCTATGAAGAACAGTCGATTTATATAGTAAACAAATCAACCGGACATGTCAACAGTGAAAAACGGATGCCCTCCTGCCAGGAACCCGTTTGCCCTCGGTCTCAAATCGCTTCTCCATGGTCTCCGTCACATGCAGATAACCCGTCACGCCCTTCCCGAAAAGGGCATTCCCCACACTCATGGGCACCCCTTCCCTCGTCCATTGCACTTTACCCGAGGGTGCTGTAAACTTGCGTTGAAAAGCGACAGCCTTACATCCCGTTATCCTTGCAACTCATTTCTATATCAACTCTTTTCCCCTTTCTGCGGGAAGGACGAACGTTAGGGAGTTCCCCATGCGAGTCCTCTTACCATTGATCCTGGTGGTTATGGTCTCCATGACACGGGCCATGGCTGAAGATAAAGATAGCCAAAGGGCAAGAGTCATCCTGGAGACATCCAAAGGAACGGTCCTACTTGAGCTTTTTACTGAGAAGGCCCCGGAGACCGTTAAAAACTTTCTGGCCTATGTCGGATCCGGGTACTATGACGGCATGATATTCCACCGGGTGATCCCCGGTTTCATGATTCAGGGCGGCGGATTCACAACCGATATGGAGAGAAAGACCGCCGGCAAGCCCATCAAGAACGAGGCGGACAACGGGCTGAAAAACAAACGCGGT